>JALHHV010000195.1 GCA_022837365.1 Desulfovibrio sp.
GCCGCGCCGCCCACCCTGCGCGAGGGCTTTCGCGACGGGCTGTTCTGCAACCTGCTGAACCCCAAGGTGACGCTGTTCATCCTCTCGGTGTTCACGCAGTTCGTGGCCCCCGGCACGCCCACGGGCGAACGGGTGGCCTACGGCGCGGTCATCGTGCTGGAAGCGCTGGTGGGCTGGACCATCTTCGTGCGTTTTCTGGACACCGCACCCATGCGCCGCTTCTACGAGCGCCACGGCCTGCATCTGGTGCGGCTGACCGGCGCGCTGCTGCTGCTCCTGGCGGGGTGGAGCGTGGTGTCCTTCCTGCGCGGGTAGCGGCAGGAGGCGGATGAGCCCCCGGCCCGTCGTCAGCCCCTCCCCGGAAACGCCCCTGACGCGGGCCGTTACACCGGGCAGCCGGGATACTCGCGCGGCGCTTCGGGCGCGCGGTCGCTGCCGGGCAGCGGCAGACGCAGGGTGAAGGTGGAGCCCCGGCCCGGCTCGGAGGCCACGCCGAAGGCGCCCGCGTGGTTGCGGGTGACGATGAAGTAGGACACCGACAGGCCGAGCCCCGTGCCCACGCCCACCTCCTTGGTGGTGAAGAACGGCTCGAACACCCGCCGCCGCACCTCTTCCGGCATGCCGGTGCCGTTGTCCCGCACCTCGATGTACACCCATTTCTCTTCGTTTCGCGTGCGCAGCACGATGCACGGCTCGTCCTGCGGCGCTCTCGCGGGCATGTCGGCCCGCGAGGCATCCGGACGCGCCGCGATGGCCTGGGCCGCGTTGCGCAACAGGTTCAGCAGCACCTGGGCGATTTCCTGTTCGGAGCAGACCACGGGCGGCAGGTCGGGCGCGTAGTCGCGCACGATGGTGATGTTCCGGAAGTCGTAGCGCTTCTTCAGGTCGTAGTCGCTGGCGGCGATGTCCACCGTGCGGTCCAGCAGGGCGTGCAGGTTCACCGTGGTGCGGCGCGCCCCGCTGCTGCGGCTGAATTCCAGCATGTTGGTGATGATGTTGGCGGCGCGGCAGCCCGCCTCGCGGATGCTGTCCAGGAATTCCAGCACCCGCCGCTCCTCCAGGTAGGCGCGGATGACCGGCAGCGAACAGCCCAGGCGTTCGGCGGCCTGTTCGTTGGCGGGCAGACCGTCGGCCAGCCGCCGCTGGATGTTCTGCGCCCCTTGCAGGATGGCCCCCAGGGGGTTGTTGATCTCGTGGGCCATGCCCGCCGCCAGCCCGCCCACGGACAGCATCTTCTCCGACTGCACCAGCACCTCTTCCATGCGCACCCGGTCGGTCACGTCGTCGATGCGCAGCACGCCCCCGTCGCCCTCGCCCGCGCCGCCCATGGGGTACAGCGATACGTCCTCGTAGCGGTACTGCCCCCCGTGCAGGGTGACCACGCGTTCGCGGTCCACGGGGATGCGGCGCGCCATGGCGGCCGCCAGCCGTACGGCGGTCTCCTCGTGGCCGGGCAGCAGTTCGGCCAGGGGCATGCCCGCCGGGGTCACGGCGTGGCCGGTGCGGCGCAGCGCGGCGGGGTTCATGCGCACCACCCGGCAATGCCCGTCCAGGGCGATGATGGCCGAGGGCATGGCGTCCATCATCTGCTGCACATAGGCCCGGGTGCGGCGCAGCGCCCCCTCGCGCTGGCGCACCGTGGCCGCCATGTCGCGGAATTCCCGGTCCACCTCGTTCAGTTCCGCCAGCCGCCCGCCGTCCGGGGGCGGCAGGTCGTAGCTGCCGCCCGAGACCCGCCGGATGGACTGGCAGAACTCGGACAGCGGGCGGGCGATGGCCCACTCCAGTTCGGCCAGCAGCGACACGGCGAACACGGTCAGCAGCACCGTGAGCAGCAGCAGGAAGACGGCCATCTCGCTGGCCACCTCGGACAGCACGGCTCCCTGCCGCTTCAGGGTGACGATGGTCCAGTCCGGCCCGGCCACCGCGGCGGTGCAGGCGAACCACGTCTCGTCCTCGAACCGCACCCGCTGCACGGTCTGGTCGGCATCGGGCCGGGCGGCGGTCCTGAAGAAGGGCAGGTGGCCGATGTTCTCCTGGCGCTGCACGCGGGTCAGGTCGGGGTGGGCGATGAGGTTGCCGTAGGCGTCGGCCAGCAGCACCGCGCTGTCGCTCCCCGGCAGCAGGTGCAGCACGTGTTCCTGCAATACGTTCAGGCGCAGCGCGCCCACCAGTTGCCCGCCGCCTTCGAGACGCTCGCTGATGTACACCACCACCTCGCCGGTGTCGGGCAGGGGGGCCGGGCTGCCCAGCCGGTAGCCGCGCCCGTCGTGGCGGTGCGCGTCCCTGCCGCGCAGAACGGGAAAGTCCACCATTACGGGGCCGTCCGGCAGCGAGAACACCACCCGCTGCGCATGGTCCAGCAGCATGATCCGCGCGAAATACTGGCGCGTGGACCGCCGCCGCCCCAGCTCCTCGGCCACGCGGGCGGGCGAGGGCGAGGGGGGCAGGGCCGAGGCCAGCCGGGCCAGCGACAGGGCGGCGTTGTCCACGTGCTCTTCGAGGTAGCGGGCCAGCGTGGCCGTCAGCAGCGCGCTTTGCCGTTCGAAGTCGGCCTTGCGGCCAAGGTAGGTGAAGGTGCCCGCGAAGGCCAGGATGCACAGGCCCAGCAGCACCAGCCACACCAGCAGCCGGGTGTGCAGCAGGCGGCGCAGCGAGCGGGGCGCGCTGCCGGGGGCGGGGTCCGTGGCGCGGGCCTGGCCGGTGGGGGCTGTGGGGGGCGTGCTCATTGCAGTGTCGCGAATTCGCCGTCGCGGATGGTCAGGATGAACGAGCGGCGCTGCACGTCGCCGTATTGGTCGAGGCTGATGGATCCCAGCACCCCGGCAAGGCTGCCGACTTCGGGAAGGGTCTTGCGCAGTCCGGCCGGGTCGCCTCCGGCGCGGGCCAGGGCGTCGCCCGCCACCATCACCGCCTCGTAGGCGAAGGCGGCCGCGAAGTTGGGCATCCAGCCGAAGCGGGCCGCGTAGTCGGCCTGGAAATGGCGGAAGGCCTCGTCGTCCAGGTCGGCGGCGTAGGCGTGGGCGAAGACGATGCCTTCCACGTCGCGCCCGCCCGCCAGCATCAGTTCGCGGGTGTAGCCCCACGAGGAACTGTACAGCGCGGGAAAGAACCCGTCGCGGTGGAATGCCTGCGCGGCCATGGCCACGTCGCGCGCCGGGCAGACCAGCAGCACGCCCGATGCGGCCGACTGCCGGGCATGGCGCAGCGCCTCGGAGAATTCCCGCCGGTCGGCGGTGGCGTAGGGCAGGTCGGCGGCCACGGTGCCGCCCAGTTCCCGGAACCGGCCCGCGAAGGCTTCCGCAAACGGCGCGGAAAAGGGGGCGTTGGCGGTCTCGCGCACCATGGCCACCTCGCGCAGCCCGGCGGAACGGGCGTACGCCGCCAGCGCCACGGCCCACGTGGTGTTGACCGGAATGACGCGGAAGAAGCCGTCCTCCTTGCCCTCCAGCGAGGGGGCGCTGGTGGTGGGCGAGATCAGGGGCACCCCGGCGGCTTCCCACAGGGGCAGGGCGGCCACGGTCTGCCCGCTGGTCATGTGGCCCACGGCCAGCCGGACGTCACGGGCCAGCAGGCGGGTGACGGCGGCGCGGGCTTCCTCGGGGGTGGTGCCGTCGTGCTCGGCCACCAGTTCCAGGCGCCGCCCGGCCACGCCCCCGGAGGCGTTCAGGTGTTCCACGGCCAGCTGCGCGCCGTTGCGCCCCTGCACGCCCAGGTCGGACATGAGCCCTTCGAGCTGGCCCGCAAAGCCGATGCGCACGGTGCGCGGCTCGCGCGGCAGGGCCACCATGACCAGCAGACCCAGCAGCCCCACGAGGGCGGCCCCCACCGTCACGCCCGTGGCCGTGGTGACGCGCCACGGGCGGCGGCCCGGTACGCCGCCGTGTCCCGGCGTGTCGCCGGGGGGCTGTGCGTTGCCGTGGGCCGGTGCATTGCCGTGGGAGGGATGCGCCATGTGACCTCTTGCGGGGAAAGATGACCGGGAGCTTATAGCGGCCATGGGGGAAAGTCCA
>JALHHV010000196.1 GCA_022837365.1 Desulfovibrio sp.
AACGGGCCTTCGTGCTGGTGCCGCTGCACGAAATCGCCCCCGAACTCGCTTTCCCCGACGGGCAAAGTCTGATACACGCCCTGAAATCGCTGACGTTCACTCTGGACGACGGGTGCATCGGCCAGTGAACGGCCAGGCGGATGCAACGCGTCCGGTAGAACTGGTCCAGTAGAACTGGTCCGGCTGGCCTGGCCCGACCGGGGCCTGGCTGATCGGCCTTCATCAACGCCTCAAGGACCCAAAGGGAGTCTGGCATGCTCAAGTGGCTCTTGCTGATCGCGGCAGGCTATTTTCTCTACCGTCTCGTGACCAACGAGACGCGCAAGAAGAGCAAGGATGACAAGAAGTTGAAGGAAGAAATGGTGGCCACCGGCGAAATGGTGCGCGACCCCATCTGCGGCGCGTACATCGACGCCAACGGCGGCGTCACCGTGCGCGACGGCGAGAAGACCTACCGTTTCTGCAGCTACGAGTGCCGCGACACCTTCCTGAAGCAGTTGGAAAGCGGCGGCCGCGAAATCCCCGCCCGCCAGGAAAAGGACGCCGACTAACCCCCGGTTTTGCCGGGGGCTGGCGGGGGGCTCTGCCTGGTCCCGCCGATCTCGCCGGGCTGGGCGTGCCGCCGGTTTTTCCGGCCCGCCACTTGGCGGGAGTCCTGTGGAAGTCCCCGCAAGAGATATCTGTCCGGGGCCGCTATGGCATGTCCGTGGCCGCGGATTCATCCGTGACGCCGCCGAACCGCACAGCCGGGCGGCGGCCTGATGCAGGAGGCACCGGTTCATGCAGTTCTTCCTGGATACGGCGAACCTTGCCGAGATACGCGCCGCCAGGGCCTGGGGCCTGCTGGACGGCGTGACCACCAACCCCACGCTGATGGCCCGCGAGGGCGGCGACTGGCGCGCGGTGATGCGCGACATCTGCCGCGAAGTGGAAGGCCCGGTGAGCCTGGAGGCCGTGGGCGACACCGCCGACGAACTCGTCGCCATGGGGCTGGACCTCGTCCGCAACGGTCCCAACGTGGTGGTCAAGATTCCCATGACCCCCGAAGGGCTGAAGGCCGTGCGGGTGCTGAAGTCCAAGGGCGTGGACACCAACGTGACCCTGGTCTTCTCGCCCATGCAGGCGTTGCTGGCCGCCAAGGCCGGGGCCGCGTTCATCTCGCCCTTCGTGGGGCGGCTGGACGGCCTGTCGCAGGACGGCATGCAACTGGTGGCCGACATCATGGCCATCTTGCGCAACTACGCCGGCATGGGCATGGACGCGCGGGTCATCGTGGCCAGCGTGCGCCATCCGCGCCACGTGGCCGAGGCGGCCCTGATGGGAGCCCATGTGGCCACCGTGCCGTTCGCCGTGCTGCGCCAGATGTTCGACCACCCGCTGACCACGTCCGGGCTCGAAACCTTCAACAAGGATTGGGCCGCGCTGAACGGCTAGCGGTTTTCTGTCGACCGGTGCCAGCCGGTCGTCTTTTCCGGTATTTTTTCCTCGGCACCCCGATGAACGGGCATCATCCCCAGCGGATGGTGCCCGTTTTTGCGTCCGGAATGCAAAAACGTCCGAAATCGCCCGCTGGGGCTTGAACGGGTTTCGGTCGAGCCCTCGTCCCGGATTTTGAAATTTCGGGGCTGAGAATTGGGGCGTGAGCGCCGTCTATTTTGGGGTGAAAGCGGTGGTGCGTGTATGGCCGAAAGGGGACATGACGACGCGTGAACTGCGTAGCGGAAAGGCATGTCTCAGAGCGGGACCGATCATGCTTTTCGATTGAAAGCCGAGTGTCACACAGAAGCCGTGTCCGACAAGCCCCCGCAGCGTGGACAGTGGATGACGGCGGAGGTGTTCCGGCCGGAACATGCCGGAACATGGCGCCGCACGGAGGTACCGGTTGCGGTGCCCGAGAAGACGGTTCTTCAGGGGGGCGTCCTTTTGTATTTATGTCTCATAATGTAAATTATGTTAACTTTTAAATATTGAGAACTTCTTTATTTCAGATTGTTATGAATTTCAGATTTTATGTGAAACAACCGGTGACTTTCCGATCCACCCTGCCCGAAAACCGCGCTTCATGGCGCGCCGCTGGGGCCGATTTTCGATTCGGGATGAAGTTCTGTTCAGGTTCTTCCGGTTTCGTGCCGCACAGGCGGGATGTCGGCACACTGTTCGGGATGGCCTTTAAATCTGTATAAACGATTGATGGCGGGCAATGAACGATTGGACCGACCGAGGGCGCGCCGGAACAAGCCAAGCGCTCCATCCTCCGCAACGTGGGCATGCGGAGTGGCCTTGCTTTGTCCTGCTTGCTAAATTTGGAGAAATATCGAAAAAAAAGGATAGCTACTGTAATTATCATTAAAAACGATCGGAGGGGCATGGGACGACGCTGCTGTCCAGGTCTCGGCGCTGTGCCGGACCGCAGCGCGCCAGGGCGGATCAATCGTATTTTTCGGTCGATGAACGTGGGAATGGATGGGAGTACGGCGGAATCAATCGCCCTGTTTCGGGCGGGTCTTCCAGCGCTTATGCATCCAGAACCACTGTTCCGGATGGGCGCGCACCGCCCGCTCAACGGCCTCGGTATAGAACCGGGCAACGGCTTCGACCTTGTCCGCGCGGTCGCCGTCCAGGGTGGCGGTATCCAGCGGTTCGTCAATCAGCAGCCGGTAGCGGTCGCCCTCCCGCACGAGGAAGGTGGACCAGACTTCGGCTTCGGCGCGCACGGCCAGCAGGGCCGGCCCCATGTTCACGGCGGCGGCCTCGCCCAGGAACGGCAGGAAAATGGCTTCGTCCCGGCGGGTGTTGTGGTCCACCAGAAAGCCGACCACCCCGTTGCGCTTCAGCCCCTTGAGCACGGTGAACACGGCGTTGCGGTGGTCCACCACCTGCACGCCGCGCGCGCCGCGCATGGCGAAGATGAAGTCGTTGATGCTCTTGCTGCCGTTGCGACGCACCACCACCATGCGCGGGCGGTCCTGATGCCATTGCCCCATCAGGCTGGCCATAAGTTCCCATGCGCCCAGATGCGCGGTGGTCACCACAATGGGGCGTTCCGTGGCGAAAAATCGGCGGAACAGCTCCTGGTCGGCAATCTCCAGGCGTGTTCCTTCCTGTTCGAAGCCGAACCGGTCCACCAGCACCAGTTCCAGGAACGACCGGGCGTTGTGGGCGAAGCTCTCCCGGGCGATGCGTTCGGCCTCCTGCTGCGTGACGCCGAGATGCCGGGCTATCGCCTGGGCCGCCTGGCGCCGCCTGCCGGGCAGGCAATGCCACAGCAAGGCCCCCAGCCTGTCGCCATGCCGGGCGACCCCATCGAAGCCCCCTGCCGCAAGGCGGCGGGCCAGCGCATGCAGCAGCTTCGTCATCAGGCCCCTATCGGGAGGGGAATCCGCAGAGGTATCGGCGGCGGGTGCGCCGGATTCGGGAAGGTTCATCGCAATCCCTCAAGCCGGGCTTCAAGGTCGGCGCAGGCGGCGGCCAGGGCGGCATCGGCCCCCTGCCCGTCCTCTTCCGTGTCTGTGGCGCCCGGCTCGGGCAGCCGGTAGGGCTCGCCGAACACCACGCGCACGCGGGAAAACGGCAGCGGCAGTTGGAAGCGGTCCCAGGCGCGCTCGAACACCTTGGCGCGGTCCATGAAGATGCGCATGGGCACGATGGGCGCCCCCGCCCGCTGCGCCAGAAAGATGGCCCCCGGCTTGACCTTGTGACGCGGGCCGCGCGGGCCGTCCACGGTCACGCAGCCGCACAGCCCTTCGCGGCGCATCAGCCGCGCCGCGCCGATCAGCGCCTTGACCCCGCCGCGCGAACTGGAACCCCGCGCCGTGCGCAGCCCCAGCCGTTGCAGCACCTGGGCCAGGTATTCGCCGTCGCGGCTCTGGCTGACCACGGTGACGATCTCCAGGCCGTCCCGCACGTGCATGAGCGGAAAGAGTTCGTCATGCCACAGCGCGAAGACCATGGGGGTGCGGTCGCGCCACAGCGCGTCCACGGCCTCGCGCCCGGCCACGGTGTAGCGCAGGGTGCGTACAAGGTGCACCGGCCCAGCAGTTCCTCGTGCCGTCCGGCGTCCACGATGCGGCCCTGCTCCATGACCAGGATGCGGTCGGCGGAAAGGATGGTGGACAGCCGGTGGGCGATGACGATGCTGGTGCGGTTTTCCATCAGGTTGTCCAGGGCCTTCTGGACGATGCGCTCAGCTTCGGAGTCCAACGCGCTGGTGGCTTCGTCCAGGATGAGCAGCGGCGCATCCTTCATGATGGCCCGGGCGATGGTCAGGCGCTGCTTCTGCCCGCCGGACAGCTTCACCCCGCGTTCGCCCAGCAGGGTGCCGTACCCTTCGGGCAGTTCGGCGATGAATTCGTCGGCATAGGCGGACGTGGCCGCGGCGCGCACGGGATCCGCGTCAATGGGGCCGGCAAGGCCGTAGGTGATGTTGTCGCGCACCGAAAGGTTGAACAGGAAGGTGTCCTGCGACACCATGGATACGTTGCGGCGCAAGGTTTCCAGGGTGTAGTCGGCCACCGGGCGGCCGTTGAGGACGATGGCCCCCTGCTGCGGCTCGTAGAAGCGGGGAATGAGGTTGACGAAGGTGCTCTTGCCCGCGCCGCTGGGCCCCACGATGGCCACCCGTTCGCCCGCGCGCACGGTGAGGCTGACGTTGTCCAGCGCGGGCACGGCCTTGCCGCCGTAGGTGAAGGTGACCCCCTCGAAGCGCAGTTCGCGGAAGGGTTCATCGAAGGGGATGTCGCCCCCCTGCTCCACCACCAGTTCCGGCGCGTCGAGGATCTCGAAGACCCGCTCGGCCCCGGCCAAGGCGCGCTGCACGTCCATATTGTAGGAATTCAGCGACTTTACCGGGTCGTACATCATGGCCAGGGCGGCCACGAACGAGAAGAACGTGCCCGCCGTGGTCTCGCCGGAGATGACCTCGTGCCCGCCGAACCAGATCACCAGGCCAATGCCCACGGCCCCGATCAGTTCCATGACCGGCGAGGAAAGCTCGGACACGCTGGCCTGCTTCAGGTACAGCCGGGCCAGGCGCTCGTTCTCGTCGTCGAAGCGGCGCGCCTCGTGCCGTTCGGTGGCGAAGGCCTTGACCACCCGGATGCCGCTGAACACCTCCTGCAACACCACGGAAATGTCCGCCAGCTTCGACTGGTTGCGGCGGCCGTACTTGCGCAGCTTGCGGCCGAACCATACCAGCGGGTACAGCGCCGCCGGCAGCACCAGCACCGCCCACACCGCCAGGCGCGGATTCTGGTAGAACACCACGCCCACCAGCCCCAGCATGGTCAGCAGCTGCCGCACCATCATCACGATGGACGGCAGGCTGTTGCGGATCATGGTCACGTCGTTGATGATGCGCGACATGAGCATGCCCACCTGCGATTCTTCATAGAATTGCAGCGGCAGGTAGATGATCTTGTCGTACAGTTCCGAGCGCAGCTTTTCCAGCACCCGCAGGCCACTGTACTGCATGAAGTAGTTCTGCACGTAGCGGCCCGCGCCCTTCACCAGCGTGAGCACGAAGAACAGCAGCGGTACGTACAGCAGCGCCTGCTCGTCCTTGTTGATGAAGATTTCGTCCAGGGCGGGCTTGACCAGCCAGGCGGTCCCGGCCGTGCTCAGCGACACCACGCCCATGGACAGCATGGAAAGGATGATCTGCCACTTGTAGGGGCGGAAATACTTCAAGCAACGCTTGAGCAGGTGCAGGCTCTGGCCCTGGGGGGGCTGGTCGTTCTTGGTGGCGTCGGCCATGTGGTGCGGGGTCTTCTATTGGTTTTGTAAATGCGTTTCGCGGTGCGGCGCGGCAGTTTTCGATTTGACCGGGCCGTGCGGTGTGGTGTTCCTTCGGAAAAGGAGGCTCACCATGCCAGAAATCGAACTGAACTGCCAGAATCTTCCCTGCCCCCAGCCCGTGCTGCGCTGCAAGCGCTGCCTTGACGAGCAATCGCCCGCATCGCTGGTGGTGGTTGTGGATAACCAGGCCGCGCGCGAGAACGTGACGCGCTTTCTGTCCACCCAAGGCTATGCCGTGCAGGCCGAGGACGCGGGCGATGGCCTGTGGCGGCTGCGCGGCGCGAAGGGCGACGCGCCCGCGCCCAATCCCGAGGACGACTGCGAGGTCTGCGAAGTGATGACCGAGGAACAGTTGCGCCGCATGGGCGAAAAGGTCGTGGTCTTCCTGACCTCCGA
>JALHHV010000197.1:0-2155 GCA_022837365.1 Desulfovibrio sp.
CCTGCTGGAATACGACCACGCGCGCGACTTCGCCGCCGCCAACGCGGGCGCGGTGCTGCTGTGCGCGGGTACGGACGTGACCGCACCCGCCACGGTGGGGGAACCCGCACCCTCGGTGCGCGTGCTGGAGGCCGGGCAGGACCTTTCCGGCATCCGCGCCCGCCTGCTGTACCGGGATCAGGAATACGAGGTGCGCGCGCCCATCCACGGCATGCACCACGCGGACAACGTGGCCCTGGCCTTTGCCGCCGCGTGCGGAGTGGGCGTGGAGCCGCAACGGGTGGTCAGCGCCCTGCGCAGCCTGCCGCAGATCGCCCACCGGCTGGAGGTGAAGCCCCAGCCCGACGGCTCCGTGCTCATCGACGACGCCTACAACGCAAGGCCGGGCGGCGCGGCGTGCTGGTGACCCCCGGCATGGTGGAACTGGGCACCCTGCACGACAGCGCCCACGCGGAACTGGGCGCGCGCGCCGCGGCCTGCGCCGACGTGCTGCTGGCCGTGGCCCCGGCCCGCATTCCCACCCTGGTGGAGTCCTTCCGCGCCGCCGCCGGGCCGGACCAGATGGTGGTGGAATGCGCCGACTTCGCCGCCGCCCGCGCCTGGCTGGCCGCCAACATCGGCCCCGGCGACGCCGTGCTGCTGGAGAACGACCTGCCCGACCTCTACGAAAAGAAGGTGCGGGTGTAACAGGGGCGCACATGCCGGAAGAAGCCGGCACTCCGGCGCCCTGGGTCTTGCGGGGTGACCAGCGCCAGCAAGGCCGCCCCTTCCGCGACGAACATCCGGCCCCGCAAACGGAACCTGGCCCCGTACGCACAACAGGCACACACTCCATGACGTACCTGACCACGATCCACGTTGATATCCTGATGTGCCTCGCGTTGCTGCCCGCCCTTGCGGTGGCGATCCTGAAACTTGACGGAAGCATCTCCGCGCACAGGCATCTCGTTGCGGTCATGACCAGCGTCCTCACGCTGCTGGTGCTTGAAGTTTCCAGTGTCGTCCTGGATTCCAACTTCAACGACACGATCCGCGACAGCGCGCGGCTTGTCCCCTTCGGCAAGCTGGTGAACAGCATCGGCTTTCTGCTGGTGCCCGTGCCCGCCTTCCTGACGTGGACGTTCCTGCACCACTGGACCGGCGTGCGCCTTGCCGCGTCGTCCGCCCTGCCCTGGGCGCTTCCCCTCGCGTGCAACGCGGTGCTGGCCGTGCTCAGCTACGACGCGGGCCTCCTGTTCTCCATCGCCCCCGACAACACCTACTCGCGCGGGCCGTGGTTCGCCGTGTCCCCGGCCATGTTCTACGGCTACCTGGCCCTGGCGGCGGGCTTCCTGATCCGCCAGCGCAACCGGTTGAGGACGGAAGAAACGGTCCTGTTCGCCACGGCCCTGGCCCTGCCCGCCATCACGGCGACCTTCCAGCTGGAATATTTCATAGTTCTTACCATGTGGAGCAGCTGGGCCATCTCGTGCATCATCCTGCTGGTGACCGTCTTCATCAATTCGTCCGAGCGCGACGAACTGACCAAGCTGGCCAACCGGACAGCGTACCGCAACGCCATCGCAAAGGCCCGCCGCATGCGGGAACTGAAGATGTGCGTGGCCCTGCTGGACATGGACGGCCTGAAATCCATCAACGACAGGTATGGGCATGCGGCCGGGGACCTGGCGCTGCTGACGCTTGCGGAAGGACTGCGGACAACCTTCGGTGAAGGGTTCCGCGTGATGCGCTTCGGCGGCGACGAGTTCGCCGTGGTCCAGTTCGACAACGACCCCACCGCGCTCTGCGAGAAGCTCTGCGCCCTTGAAAGCACCCTGGCGGCGCATGATGCGGCCTCCGGCAGGCCGTACCGCGTGGCCTTCAGCTACGGGCTGGCCTGCTCGCGCGACGGCGAAGACGTCGATGCCCTGTTGAAGCGGTGCGACACACTGATGTACGACCGCAAACGGCAGAAGCACCTCAAGGCGGACGCGACCGCCGCCTGACCGCCTCCGGGGCGGTCCTGGCGGCTTCACGGCTCCGGCGTGGCAGGCGGCCGTCCGCCGGTTCCACGCTCCGGGCCAGCACCTGAACGTACTTCCGGGAGCAGCATGCGTACTCCCCACGCTTCCTTCCCTGGCCCCGTCGTCCTTTCCACCCCGATGCTGGCCACCCT
>JALHHV010000197.1:2182-6191 GCA_022837365.1 Desulfovibrio sp.
TGGTCCAGTCGGAACGCAGTTGGGACGGCGTCATGCTGCCCGCCTATCCGCAGGGACAGCCGCAGGTCACCATCCTGCGCATCACCATTCCGGCCGGGGCGCGCCTGCCGCTGCACCGCCACCCGGTGATCAATGCCGGGGTGCTGACGCGCGGGCAACTGGTGGTGGTCACGGAAGACGGCAGGGAACTGCGCCTCGCGGCGGGCGATCCCATCGTGGAGGTGGTGGACACCCCGCATCAAGGCTTCAACCCCGGCAGCGAGCCCGCCGAGATCATCGTCTTCTACGCCGGGCAGGCGGGCACTCCGCTGGCCGTCAGGCAGGAGCCGTAGCCCCGCCGCGCCGCCGAACGCGGACGGTCAGTCCCGCAGCGCGTTCAGTATCGCCGCCCCAAGCTCCACGATGCCGGTCATGGCCCCCTCGTTGTTCACGCTGATGGCCACGGCGATCCGGGTCCGGCGGTCGTAGAGATATGCCGTGCCGAACCCCGGAAACAGGCCCAGCTTGCCCACCAGCGCCATTTCAGGTTCGCGGAACAGCAGCAACGAACAGCCGTCCAGTTCACCCAGGCTGAAGGCCCCGCTCCGGTCGGGCTTCAGGGCAACCTGCCCATCCGGCAAGCGCAGCGGTTCCAGCGCCACGGTATCCAGCACGTCGTTCCGCAGCAGCCGGTCCAGGTTGACCAGCCGCACCACGTCGGCCGGGGCCGCCTGAAGGTTGCCCGTGCCCTTTGCCGTGGTCAGGCTGGCCGGCACGGGAAGCCGCAACTCCCCCTTGTCCGCGTTGTCAGGGCCGCCGGCATAGCCGCACGACAGGCGGGGGACGATGGCGGTGTCGTTGCCCGGCAGCAGGGATTTCATGCCCAGCCCTTCGGCGAACGTCTCTCGCACCAGGTCCTCGTACGTCCTGCCGGAAACGCGCTCGCAGATGACGGCAAGCATGAGGAACCCGGTATTGGAGTAGGACTGCCGCGTGCCGGGCCGGAACGCCAGGGGCTGCTTTTCCACCAGGGCCACCAGTTCTTCCGGGGTCCATTGCCGGGCCGGATTGGCGAGCACCTCCGCAAGCCCGAACATGTCGAGAATGCCGGAGGTGTGTTCCAGCAGGTGGCGCACGGTTATGGCCCCGCCGTCGGGAAAACCGGGGAAAAACCGGTCGATGGGCGTGTCGTAGGACAGCTTGCCTTCCTCGATGAACCGATGGACCAGCGCACCGGTGAACACCTTGGTGACCGACCCGATCTTGAAGCGGGACTGCGTGGTCATGGGGGTGGCGTTCTCGATGCACGCGACGCCGAAGGCCACCGCCACCGGGTCGTCCCCGCCCTTTTGCAGCACCGCTATGGACAGGCCGGGAATGGCGGGGTCGGCGGCGGCCCTGCCGCCCAGTTCCGTGACGACCCGGCGCAGGCGTTCCGCGTCATGGCGGGCATGGGCGCTGCCGCACGCCGCGCACAGCGCCAGAACAAGCGCCAGAACAAGCGCCGGGGCGGGAACGCCACGGGATTTCGGAACGCTACGCATGGCCGAGATACTCCAGTATGTGTCTGGCCACATTGCCCGCAAGGCCGGGAGAAAGCATGCTTTCGTGCGTCCCCTCGGTCCAGCGCAGCGTGATGTTTTCCCGCCGCAGGAAGCGGCTCCAGCCCTGGTATTCGTCATCGGGCACGATCTGCGGATTGCCCGCGAAATCAAGGGCCCGCACCAGCAGCACCCGCAGGTCCGACGGCGTGGGCCGGTCATACCGCGCCGTGGCGATGGCATTGCCCCAGTAGGTCTGCAACAGGTTGTCCATCTGCACGGCGCTGAACCCGGCGGGCAGCAGCCCGGTGCGCTCGCCGCACTGGACGAGGTAGGACAGCTTTCCCTCGCGCGGGAGCGACCGCAACACGTCCTCGTCGAAGGCCAGGGCGTCCCGCAGCAGGATCTTCAGCAGTTCCACGTCGTCCCTGGCCGCGATGCGCCTGGCCCGGCTGTTGTCCGCCACGGAATCCAGCGCCAGCACCGGCCCCGGATCGTTGCCCATGGCCGCGTACCGGCATGCGGCCTCGTAGGCCAGCAGCCCGCCGAAGCTCCACCCGCCGAAGATGATGTCCCTGCTCTCCACCTTCAGGATTTCCCCCAGGTAGTATTCGGCAAGGTCCTCCACCCGGTGCAGTTCGGTGTTCAGCGCCGTCCGTTCCGCCCGGAACCCCGCCGCCTCCACGGCGTAGACCGAGCAGACGCCGCCCAGCATTTCCGCGAGGTGGCTGTAGCAGAACACGCTGCCGCCCACCGGGTGGAACAGGAACAGGTTCTTTCCCCCCTCGCGGCGGCACAGCCGGATCACCGGGCCGTCCTGCGCGCCGCCCTTGCCCGCGATGAACCCGGCCAGCCCCGCGATGCTGGGATGCGTGAACAGCTCGCTGACGGCCACGTGGACGCCCAGTTCCTTTTCCACCATGGCCACGAGGCGGATGGCCATGATGCTGTTGCCGCCCAAGGTGAAGAAACTGGCGTCGGCATCGGCCACGTCCACGCCCAGCAGGCGTTTCCAGATGACCGCCAGCTTTTCCTCCACGGCGCCCTCCGGCCTGCGCCCTTCCACGGTCCGCCTGACGGCGAGCGGCGACGGCAGCGCCCTTCTGTCCACCTTGCGGTTGACGGAAAAGGGCAGCTCCACCATGGGCACGTAATGGGCGGGCACGCAGTACGGGGGCAGCTGCCCTTCCAGGTAGACGCGCAGCGCGGCCGCGTCCACGCCGCCCACCACGTAGGCCGCAAGGCTCCTGCCTTCCTGGGCGCTGAAGGTGTCGGCCACCACCGCCACCTGCCGCACCCCCGGAAAACCGGCGATGGCGTTCTCCACCTCTCCGATTTCCACGCGGTTGCCGCGTATCTTCACCTGCTGGTCCTCGCGCCCGGCGTAGTGCAGCAGCCCGTCGCGGGCGTGGCCGTAGTCGCCGGTGCGGTAGCAGGGCCGCCCTTCGGCCATGGCGAAGGCCCCGGGGCTTTCCCCGTTCAGGTAGCCGCGCGAAACCCCGGCCCCGGCAATCCACAGTTCGCCGGTCACGGAATCCGGCAGCGGGTTGCCGTCCCGGTCGCGGATGGTCACCTCGACCCCCGCCAGCGGCCTGCCGATGGGATAGGCGGAATACGCGGCATGGTTGCCGACATCGATGCGGAACGCGCTGCTGTCCACCGTGCATTCCGTGGGACCGTACACGTTGAACAGCACCACGCCCTCGTTGCCGGGAATGGCGTAGAACTTGCGGATGGCGTCGGGGCGCAGCACCTCGCCCGCCAGCAGCAGCCGCGCCATCGGCAACGGTTCGCGCCGGGCGTGCAGGTGGTCCGCCAGCACGTTGAAGAAGGCCGGGGTCATGTCGCACAGGTCCGCCCCGTGCCTGCGCACGCTTTCGCAGAACTGTTCCGGGCTCTTGCGGGCGGCGTCGGACATGACGTGCAGCGGCTTGCCGCAGAACAGCGACACCGCCAGCTGCTGGATGGAGGCGTCGAACGACAGCGGGGCCACCAGCGCCGCCTTGCGGCAGCCGTCGGAATATTCCCGCAGCGCCGCGATGATGTGCAGCAGGTTGCGGTGCTCCACCACCACGCCCTTGGGCATGCCGGTGGAACCGCTGGTGTACACGATGTACGCGGCCTGCTCCGGCGCGCAGGCGGGCAGTTGCGGCCGTGGCAGTTCCCGCGCGTGCGCCATGCCGTAAAGGCCGCGCTCCACGGGCGGGGCCGCCCGGTCGGTCCTGTGGTCGGCCCTGCGGACGGCCACGTCGTAGCAGTGGGCGAAATCCCGGTGCGCCGCGCCGCGCCGGGAAATGGAAACCTGTACCCCCACCGGGCTTTCCGCCGCCCATTCGGCAAAGAACCGCTCGGGGACGAACAGTTCCTGCCCGGAGTCCAGCCGCAGCAGCCCGGCGCTCTCGCCGGTGCGCCCGGCGTGTTCCACCAGCGCCGCCCGGAAGGCGTCCCTGCGGTCCAGGTCGCGCACCGCGCCCACGAAGAGCGTGCCG
>JALHHV010000198.1 GCA_022837365.1 Desulfovibrio sp.
AGGGGGCTTTGGCGCAGCACGGCCAGCGCCGCGTCGGCCTTTTCCTGGGGCAGGATGCAGATCAGCTTGCCCTCGTTGGCGAGGTACAGCGGGTCGAGGCCAAGGAACGAGCAGCCTTCGCGCACGGCGTCGCGCACGGGGATGTCCCGCTCGGCGATGCGCACCACAACGCCCGACTGCCCGGCAATCTCGTTGAGGGTGGTGGCCAGGCCGCCGCGCGTGGGGTCGCGCAGCACGTGGATGTCGCCCACCTCCAGCAGCAGCCGTTCGGTCAGCCCGTTGAGCGCGGCGGAATCGCTGCGCACGTCGGCCGAGAAGTTCAGCCCTTCGCGGTGCGACAGGATGGTCAGCCCGTGGTCGCCCATGGTGCCGCTGACGATGACCGCGTCGCCCGGCCGGGCGGAATGCCCGCTGGGCGAGGGGTCGGCGATGATCTCTCCGATGCCGGTGGTGTTGATGAACACCTTGTCGGCCATGCCGCGCGGCACCACCTTGGTGTCGCCGGTGACGATGCACACGCCCGCCTCGCGCGCGGCGTTGCCCATGGAGGCCACGATGCGTTCCAGCACCTCCATGTCCAGCCCTTCTTCCAGGATGAACCCGCAGCTCAGGTAGCGGGGCCGCGCGCCCAGCATGGCCACGTCGTTGACGGTGCCGTGCACGGCCAGCGTGCCGATGTCGCCGCCGGGAAAGAACAGCGGGTCCACCACGTAGCTGTCGGTGCTCATGGCCAGCGGGCCGGTCAGTTCCAGCCGGGCGGCGTCGTCCAGGGTGCGCAGCACGGGGTTGTCGAAATGTTTCAGGAACAGCTCGCCGATGAGCCGGTGCGCGGCCTTGCCGCCGCTGCCGTAGTCGAGAAGAAGCGTATCCCCGGCCATGCGGTCATGCCTCCACGTGGTACTTGAAGTAGGCGGCGCAGCTGCCCTCGGTGGAGACCATGCACGGCCCCACGGGCTTGGCGGGCGTGCAGGCTTTGGCGAAGAGCGGACAGTCGCTGGGCTGCATCTTGCCCTTGAGCACGTCACCGCACTTGCAGCCGGGAATGGGCCGGGCCTCGGGCAGGGTCAGGCCCAGGCGGGCCATGGCGTCGAATTGCTCGAATTCCGGCCGGAACACCAGCCCGCTGCCGGGAATGCACCCGATGCCGCGCCACAGGGCGTCGGCAGGCTGGAAGACCATATCCAGGATTTCCCGCGCGCGCGGGTTGCCCGCGTCGTCCACGGCCCGGCGGTAGGAGTTGACGATGGCGAATTCGCCCGTCTTGCGCTGCTCGACCATGATCAGCAGGGCCTGCAAGATGTCCACCGGGTCGAACCCGGCGATGACGCCGGGCGTCCTGAATTCCTCGGCCACGAAGCGGTAGGGCTCCACGCCGAGAATGGTGGACACGTGCCCCGGCAGCAGGAAGGCGTCCACGGCGCAGTCCGGGTCGGCCAGCAGGGCGCGCAGCGCGGGCGGCACCAACTTGTGGAACGAGAGCACGCAGAAGTTGGTCAGCCCCTGTTGCCGGGCCATGAGCACCGTGGCCGCCACGGTGGGCGCGGTGGTCTCGAAGCCGATGCCGAGAAAGACCACGGTGTCGCCGGGGTTGTCGGCGGCCAGCTTCAGCGCATCGTGGGCGGAATAGACGATCTCCACCCGCGCGCCCTTGGCCTGGGCCAGCTTCAGGTTGTCCCCGCCGGGGCCGGGCACGCGCATCAGGTCGCCGAAGGTGGCGATGATCACGCCGGGCTTTTCGGCCAGTTGCAGGTAGGCGGCCACCTCGCTTTCGTGGGTGACGCACACCGGGCAGCCGGGGCCGGAAAGGTGCTTCACCCCGGCGGGCAGCAGCGGGCGCATGCCGCTCTGGAAGATGGCCACGGTGTGGGTGCCGCACACTTCCATGAAGCGCAGGGGGCGGTCCAGTTCGCGGTGCAGCCGCTCGACGAGGCCGCGGGAAAGGTCCGGATCCTTGAAGGCCGTGGAGAAATTCACGCTCACGTTGGTCTTCCTGCCTGTCGGTGCGTCGGCGGCGAACCGGAGTGGGCCGCTGTGGGCCGGGCCATGCGGGCCGCCCGCCGGACGATGATGCGCCGCCGGGCCATGGGCCGGGCAGGCGCGACGCGACGGCGGAACCGCCCCCGGGGCATGGCCCGCCGCCCGCACGGTTTCGCGCGGGCAACCCCATGCCCTCCGCACCGTGTCCCGATGGTGCTACGCCGGGCCAAGGGCTGCTGTCAACGTGACAGGACTGGGGGACAACGGGGTCGGGGGACCGGGGAACTCCTCCGCCCGCCCACCGCCGCCCGTCGCCTGCTGGCCCGCGCTTTGCCTTTTGCCCGGCCAGTGGTTATGTTCATGAATGTGGCGAACGCGCGGCGCATCGCACGGGACCGGCATCCTGCGGTCCGCCCCGCCCGCGCGTCACCAGAGGAGATCGCATGACCGTCACCGGGGGTATGCCCTTCACCGGCGATGCGGAAAACCCGCGCGAGGCGGCGGCCATCCGCTGCATGACGCCGGACGACCTGCCGCCCATCAGCTTCGCGCCCCCGGCCCCGCCGGACGCTTGGCCCGTGCCCGACGCGGCCGCCTGCCACGCCCTGTGGGACCGCTACGCCATGCCCGACCACATCCGCGCCCACAGCAGCATGGTGGCCGACATGGCCATGGCCCTGGCCCGCGCGGCCATGGCTGACGGAACGGGCAGGGAGGACGGCGCGGACCTGCACCTGCCCTCGGTGCTGGCCTGCGCCCTGCTGCACGACATCGCCAAGGACTACACCATCCGCTTCGGGGGCAACCACGCCCAGCTCGGCGGCGCGTGGACCCTGCACGAGACGGGTAACCCGCGCATCGCCCAGGGGGTGATGCACCACGTGCACTGGCCGTGGCAGGTGGACGTGGCCGTGCCCCAATGGCTCATGCCGCTGATCATCATCTACGCCGACAAGCGCGTGAAGCACGACCGGCTGGTGAAGCTGGAAGAGCGGTTCGACGACCTCATCGAGCGGTACGGCCGCACCGAGCGCATCCGGGAACGCATCCGCGAATCGCACGAGCAGGCCGTGGATATCGAACGCGCCCTGTCCGCACGGCTGGGCGTGCCCCTGCACGACGCCGGGCTGCGCGGCGGCCAACTGGCGGCCAACGCGGGCTGATGCCCCGCCGCGTCCGCCGGGCCGCCCGCCGGGGCGCGCCATTCCCGAACACCTCTTTCCTCCCGCCCCGCAAGAAAGGTTCCGCATGAAGTCCGACCACCTGCACGCGGCGCTGCTGGCCGTCTACGACGGCGTGTGGCGTCTGGCCCGCCCCCTGCTGCGCCGCAACGCCCGCCTGGCCGAAGGCTACGACCAGCGCCTGGCGCCCGACGGCTGGGCCGAGGCGGCCCAGCTGTGGGTGCAGGCGGCCTCCGGCGGCGAGGCATACCTGGCGTGGGAACTGCTGCGCCATCTGGACGGCGGCATATCCGCCACTCAGGACGGCAGGCTGTCCGTGCTGCTCACCTCGTGCACCCGGCAAGGGGTGGAAGTGCTGGAAAAGGCCCGTGACTGGGCCGCCGGACACCGGCCCGGCCTGCGGGTGCAGGTGCGCTACTTTCCCTTCGACGAGCCGGGCCTGATGCGCCGCGCGCTGGACCAGGCCCGCCCCTGCGCCGTGGCCTTGCTGGAAACGGAACTGTGGCCCGGCCTGCTTTCCGCGTGCACGGCGCGGTCCATCCCCGTGGCCGTGGTCAACGGCCGCATGACCCCGCGCACCCTGGCCGGGTACCTGCTCACCCCGGACTTCTGGCGAGGGCTGGCCCCGGCGCGCATCGCCGCCATCTCGCCCGACGACGCCCAGCGCTTCGGCCTGCTGTTCGGGCGCCAGCGCACCTCGGTCATGCCCAACATCAAGTTCGACCGGGCCCTGCCAGAACCCGATTCGCCCAATTCGCCCGCCCCGCCGTCGTCCCCTCCGTCGCCGGGCCTGACAGGCACGGTGCTGCGGGAATCCGCTCCGCTGGTGGTGCTGGGGTCGGTGCGCGA
>JALHHV010000001.1:0-575 GCA_022837365.1 Desulfovibrio sp.
GCCATGCTGGACGAGGCTCTCCGCGCGCTCGTGGCACGCCACCGCTCCGGTGAGATTGACGCCAGCTACGCGGCCTATGACGCTCATCCACTCTCCGAACCGGACGAATGGGGTGACCTCGCCTCGTTCCGTGAAGCTGCCGCACGCTCATGACGACGTTGCCGGCACACGGAGAGGTCTGGTGGTGTGAACTGGCCGAAGTCGGGCGCCGGCCCGTGGTCATCCTTTCTCGCGACGCGGTGATCCCACGGCACCGGCGCGCCCTCGTGGCGCCCTGCACCACGACGATCCGCGGCCTCGTGAGCGAAGTGGTTCTCGAGCCGGGCGAGGACCCGGTACCCCTGCGCTGCGCGGTCAACCTGGACTCGGTGGAGAGTGTCTCCGTGGCGGTCCTGGTCCAGCGGCGGTGGAGAGTGTCTCCGTGGCGGTCCTGGTCCAGCGGATCGGGCGTCTGCCGTTCACGCGGATGCAGCAGGTCTGCCGGGCTCTGTCGGTGGCGGTGGACTGCAGCGACTGATGGGCGAGATCCTCGTCGGTCCCAGGTCTCCCGGGAGCGGGCGGAGCGGAATCCGCAA
>JALHHV010000001.1:645-25616 GCA_022837365.1 Desulfovibrio sp.
GCGCCGGGACCGCCGGGCGCGCGGGGACGGGCAACCGGCGCAACCGGCACGAGCCACTACCCTCTACCGCGGCGCCATCCACAGCCTCCGGCGGACCTGTGGATGGCCCCAGCGGGTGCCGGCCTTCCCCGGCAGGCTGGGCCCATGGCAGGGGACCTCGCACGACTGACCGAAATCGCAAACCGCCATGGCGGGATCGTCTCCATCTCGGACGTCCAGGCGTGCGGCTTCACGCGATCCTGGGCCTCGTTGCGGGTGGGCTCCGGCCGCTGGCAGCGCGTGCACCGGGGCGTGTACGCCGTCTTCCCCACCGAACTCACGTGGGAGCAGCGCGCTCACGCCGGGCTCGCGTTCGCGGGCAGGCAGGCGGCGCTCTGTGATCACGCCGCGGGCCACCTCCACGGGCTCATCTCCACCGCCCCGGACGTCATCGAGATCCTCGTCCCGCACAGCACACTCCTGACGCCGCCCACGGGGCTGGCGTTGCGTCGGACGCGACGGCGGTTCGCCGTCGTCGGGCATCCGCGCCGGACCAACCTGGTGGACACGGTGCTGGATCTCGCGGATCGCGCGAAGGGCGAGACCGAGGTGCTGGACATGGTCGCGGCCGGCGCGGGGAAGGGCGCCAAGCCGGACCGGCTCCTCCGGGAGATGGGCAAGCGGCGGTACGTTCCGCACCGTGCCCTGCTGAAAGACCTGCTGGCGCGGACGCCGGACGGGGTGGAATCGCCGCTCGAGCTCCGGTTCCACACGAATGTCCTGGTGGCGCACGGCCTGCCCCTCCCCCAGCGGCAGGTCCGTGAACGGGTGCGCGGGTACTGGATCAGGTCGGACTGCTGGTACGAGCGTTACGGGGTGCGCGTGGAGCTCGACGGCGAACTTGCCCACCCCGGGCGGGCCACCCCCCGCGACGTGCTCCGTGACAACGACGTCCTGCTCAAGACCGGGGACATCACCCTGCGCTACCGGTGGTGGCACGCGCTGGAAGGGGCATGCGTGTCCGCGGCGCAGGTCGCGAGCGGGCTCAGCCGTGGTGGCTGGGAGGGCGAACCGGTTCGGTGCGACCAGCCCCGATGCAGCGCGGTGCGGGAGTTCGGCACGCTCCGCGGGACGCTGTGGGGTTGACGCCCGGGCCGGACATCCGGATCGTCCCCACCCTCCCGGGAGCGCCAGGAGCGGTGTTCGCCCCGCTGAAGCGGCTGACGGACCGGTCCAAGCACCATCTCGTCGACCCGGCCCTGGCGGCCCGACTCGTTGGCGTCGGGACACCATCTCGATGAGCCGAACGACCGGATTTCCGTACTTTCGCGGCCTCTGGTTCGTACGTCCGCGCCAGGCGCGTCCGCGAGCAGGGGAGCCGGGCGCGGGTTCGTCCCTGACCTCATCTCCCACCGCCGCCTGGTCCCAGGTCTCCCGGGAGTGGGGGTAGCGGAATCCGCAACCCAGCCTCCCGGGAGGCTCGGGACCGCAATCCGTTTCCTGATCGTGGACGATGCCGAGTTCGGCGCCGTCGTTGGACCGTGCCCGTGCAGACCTGCACGATGCGGTCGGTTTTCAGTTACCGAGCCGGGCTTCGATGACCTCGCGTACCGCCGAAAGTTCCTCGGTCACCGTGAGGCGCAGCACGTCGGCACTGACTGCGTGATACCCGAGCCGTCGAGATGCTCCAGATGGAGCAATGCTTCGGCCAGGATCTCCTGTCCGGACCGGCTCACAGGGCGATCGCCGCGGCCAGGATGTGCTCGCGAAGATCAGGGCGGATCGCATCATCGAGCACCAGGTCAACAGGCACCCCCAGGAGCTCGGATGCCGCCAACTCCACCCTCGCCTGCGCCAACAACCCCAGCGGTGCGGCAGCCGTCACCAACAGGTCGATGTCGGAGTCATCGGTGTCACTCCCACTGGCCGTCGACCCGAACAGCCGGACGTTGCGCAGCCCGTGAGCGGCCAGGAGTCCCACCAGTTCGCCACGTCGTGCCCGCAGCCTACGGGCGTGCGGGCTGGTGGGCCGTGGAACTGCAGGAGCCGGCGGATCTCTGGCTGGCCCCGGTTACTGTGCGCGGCGATCTGCCGCTGGGACATCCCCGAGGCGCGCGCCCGCCGGACCGCTGCCACGAAGCGCGCCCGGGCGGCATGCATCGCGGCGTCCGCTTCCCGCCTCTCCCGCTCCAACTCCCCGACATCCACACGAGTCATGTCAGCAAATGGCTTCACCCTGCAGTTGAGCATGCCGGCCCTCGCCGCCCAGCAGGGCCGAGGAACCCACCCCACATCAAGGCGCGCTGCCAGGGCGGGGGCGGGAGTCGTTGTCGACGGGGCGGGGACTACTGCTGGGGGACGTGAGACTGCTTCGCCACAGTAGGCAGTCTCACGTCCCCAGAAGGAACACGCTCGCAGCACCCGAGCCTCCCCGGCGTCCTCTACCGACGGTCGCCCGAAGCCCTCGCCGCAGGATGTTCTCCCTCCGGTGGAACTCGAACACCAGGTAGCGGGCCGGGGTGCTGCCGGGGTTGTGCATCCCGTGCGGCTCCCCAGCCGCGTAGAGGATCACGCCGTGGGGTAGCACGCGGCGGCCGAGCGTCTCCACCTCGCCCTCGAGCAGCACGATCGCGACGTCGTACGGGTCCGCGTGGGCCGCGTACCCCGCCCCGGGCGCCAACTCCGAGGCGTGCACGTGCAGGGTGCGGAGGTGCTCGGTCGGGTGGTGCAGCGCCACGTAGGTGGCGAACCCAGCCGACTCGCGCGCCTCCACGTCGCCCGCCAGCGGGGAGAACACCCCGTGCTCGAGGGGCGGGGGTTGCCGCCAGCCCGGCACGCCGCTTGGGCCACCACGCCCGGCCACCGCCGGCGACCGGCGAACCACCTCACCCACCTCCGGCCGGGCCGCCCACTTGAACATGAGGTACGTCGCCGGGTCGTCCCCCACCGCCTGGAGGGTGTGCGCGAAGTCCCGCGGGTAGTACGCGAACTGCCCCGGCGTGAGGCGGACGCGCTCGAGGCCCCCCGCCGCGGCGACGTCGGGCACCACCACCTCCACCTCCCCGTCCAGGACGAGCAGGATCTCCTCCTCCGCGTGCCGGTGCGGCGGGTGCGGGCTCGCGCCCTGCGCCAGCACCGACACATGACACGCCCACGACCGCACCCCCCGCACCCTGCCCCGGAAGACGCCGGACGACGTCCAGTCCGCGCCGACGTCGAGCGGGAGCGGCACCGCGAGCGGCCGGACGCGGCTGGTGAGGCGCTCGCGACGGCGGAGGGCGCCGTCGTCGTCGCGGACGGCGTGGTACAGGCTCCGCGCCGCGCGGTACGGCGCCGACGCCTTCACCCGCGGGCTCGGGTTCCAGCGCTGCCGCGGGCTCCGCCGCAGGAACCGCCCTGTCTCCACCATCTCCTCGTACACCGAGCAGGTGGTGCAGGGGATTCCGTCCTTGGGGGGCTGTCGGCCCTGGAGCATCTCGCGGGCGTAGCGCATGTCCGGGCTGTTGACGGCGGCGCGGAGGCCGGGGGCGTCGAAGGCGTTGGCGCCGAAGTCCCCCCAGAAGTTGCGGGAGCAGCCGAGGATGCGCCCGTCCCAGTTCACCTGCGGGGAGTCCCACAGCTCATGGCAGAGGTACGGGAGGTAGGTGCCGTGCTGGGCCTCAAACTCCGCGCGATCCGCCGCCCCGACGGCGCGCCGCACAGCGTCGCGGTCCCGCACCGGGGAGAAGTCCGGGTCCCAGGAGAGCTTCGGGGAGAACGTCATGCCGAGGGTGTGCGCGAGGGAGCGTGCGGCGGGGATCTCGTGCTCGTTGTGCCCGAACACGATGAACTGCCACGTGAGATGGGGGTACTCGGAGTTGTGCGTGCGTTTCAGCTCGACGAGCCGGCGGACGTTCGCGAGCACGCGGTCGTAGTCCCCGCGGACGCGGTAGCGGGCGTAGGTCTCCTGGCTGGCGCCGTCGATGGAGCAGGTCATGGACCTGAGCTGGTAGGTGACGAGGGCTTCGAGGATGTCGTCGGTGGCGCGGTTGAGGTTGACGCCGTTCTCCGCCGTGAGCGCGACCTTGCGCTCGTGGGCGAGCCGCAGGATCGGGATGAGGTCCGGGTTCAGGAGGATCTCTCCGTAGTTGGAGAGCTCGATCTGCTGGATTCGTGTGTTCTCGTCGAGGAGTCGCTGGAAGTCCGCGAGTTGGAGGAAGCCGTTTCCCACCGCGTTGCCCGGCACCTGGCCGCCGTGCGTGGGGCAGGAGGGGCAGCGCAACTGGCACGCCGCGGAGACTTCCAGCCGGAGCCGCGTTGGGTTCACTGGTGGGCCCATCGGCCCAGACTAGTGCGGGCATCGTGGACTCCCGCAGCGGGGCGGCACTGGCGCGGCACGGCGGGATTCGTTGGGGGCGGGGATGGTTTCTGGGGACGTGAGACTGCTTCGCCACAGTAGGCAATCTCACGTCCCCCGAGAGAAGTCCTCCCACCCCGCACCGCCGCGCTCGCACAGGGCGTCCTCAGCGCCACCGTCAGCGCCCGTCACCGCCGCAACCGGGGCTCGGACTCGCGCGGCGCCCCCCGACCTAGACTGGAGCGAGCCTGAAGGGAGGGACGTTGACCGCCACCGTCACCGTCGTCGTCCCCACCTGGAACCGGGCCGAATACCTCCCCCACGCGCTCGACAGCCTCCTCACCCAGACCCTGCCGCCGGCGCAGGTGATCGTCGTCGACGATGGCTCCACCGACTCCACCCCCGCCGTGGTGGCCGGATACGGCGGCCGGGTGGAGTACCTCCGGAAGGCGAACGGCGGGAAGTCGTCCGCGGTGAACGCGGGGCTCGCCCGCGTGCGCGGCGAGTACCTGTGGGTGTTCGACGACGACGACGTCGCCCTCCCCGACGCCCTCGCCCGCTTCGTGGACGCGCTCGACGGGCGGGTGGAGTACGGCTTCGCCTATTCGACATGCTGGTTCACCCTTGACGGACCGGACCACCGGCTCGGTGAGGTGGTCGGGGAGGCGGCGGCGCCGTCGTCGGTGGGTCCGGTGGCGGGGGGACTGCTGCTGCCGTTGTTGGAGGGCAACTTCCTGAGCGGGGCGGCGGTGTTCGCGCGGGCGGCGAGCTACCGGGTGGTGGGCGGGTTCGACGAGCGCCTGATCCGTTCCCAGGACTACGACATGGCGATCCGGCTCGCGCGCCGGTTCGCGGGGGTGCGGGTAGCGGGCGGCCCGACATTCCACCAGCGCCAGCACTCCGGCCCGCGCGGGAGTGAGCGGGACCGGTTCACAGCCGCGGAGAAGTCCGCCAAGTGGCAGGAGTACGACGCACTGGTGTTCCGCAAGGTCCGGGACGATCTCGGGCTGGAGGAGTACCTGCGGCCGGTGGGCGGGTCGGCGGGGTGGGGCCCGGCTGGGGAGGGCCTGGCTGGGGACGGGCTGGCCGGGCGGGAGCTGGCCGGGCGGGAGCTGGCCGGGCGGGAGCTGGCCGGGCGGGAGCGAGAGGCGTTGCTGCAGCGCTTCTTCCTCCTCGCGCCACGACTGCCGTTCGCCGAGGTCGTGGGGGACCTGCGCGCGGCGACGGCCCTCCAGCCCGACGCCCCGCTCAACGCGACGGAACGGGCGATCGTGCGCGACGGCGTCGGCCGCGCGGTCCACGGACCAAGCCTGGCGCGGAGTCCCGAGTTCCTCGATGAGGTCCGGCGGCTGGTGCGGGCGGGGCGGGCGACGTCGGCGGGGCGGGCGGCGTCGGCGGGGCGGGTGGGCCGGTCGCTGCGGGCCGAGGTGGCCCGCTCGCTCAGCGCGACGTGGCTGACGCGGGATTGGCGCGCGGCGGCGAGCGGACTGGTGCAGGCGGCGGCCGGATTGCGTCGGCTGTACGTGTGTGGTGGGTGTCAAGGGCGCCGGGATCACGAGGAACCCCCGTGAACGGGACGCCGAAGACGGCGCGCGCCGCGACTGACGCCGTCCCCGTGACACCGCGGGCAAGCCCGACTGCGCCCGCCCGGCGGGCGGATGGATAGGGCGGGAATGTTTCTCGGGGACGTGAGACTGCCTCGCCACAGTAGGCAACCTCACGTCCCCATAGGAAAGTCCTTCGATCCCGCACTGATGTGCCGTGGCCGGAAGCGGGGCTCGGAACTGCGAGGGCGGTTGCCGGGGGGCGGCGCGGGCGGCACGGGCGGCGCGGGCGGCGCGGGCGGCGCGGCGGGCGCGGCGGGCGCGGCGGGCGCGGGGGGCGCGGGGGGCGCGGGGGGCGCGAGCTACCACGCCCTGCGAGCCCGCCCGAACGGCACGCCGCCGCGCCGCGCGTGAGTCTGCCCACATGCGCGGCAACACTCTGGTGGGACAGCGGTGCGGCTCGTTACCGTCTTGTTATCAAGGAGTTCGGATCCGCCGGACACGACACCAGGAGCACAGCCCCACCCGATGCGCATCGCGACAGTTCTCGCCAAGACCGGACTCCTCACCATCACGATCTCGCTCATCGGCGTGAGCGCCTCCGCGACCTCGGCGAGCGCCGAGATGTCCACCGGGACCCCGGAGTCCATCGTCACGACGCGGGCCATCGCCTTCGCTGATCCCAAGCCGGAGCCGGTGTTCGAGGCCGTGGACATGTCGGTGGTCCGGGTGATCCCGGCTGTCACACTCGTCCAGCCCATGCAGGAGGGCACCTACCGGAACACCTCGCTGTACGGCCCCCGGTGGGGCTCCTTCCACACCGGAACCGACTACGCCGCTCCGGTCGGCACTCCGATCCACGCCATCGCCGACGGCGACGTCATCTGGGCGGGCGACGGCCGGGACGGTCGCTCCGGCAAGCTGATCATCATCCACCACGTCATCGACGGGCAGGACGTCTACTCCTGGTACGGGCACATGTACACCGACGGCGTGTTCGTCTCCGAGGGTGACCACGTCACCGCTGGCCAGCTCATCGCCGGCGTGGGGAGCAACGGCCGCTCCACAGGCCCGCACCTGCACTTCGAGATCCACACCGGCGAACTCGGTAACGCGGTGGACCCCCTGCAGTACCTCGCCGACGGCGCCGCCGGCTTCCCCACCGCAGGCTGACCGCCGGGCAGCGCCGTTCATCCACAGGCTCGTTCCGGCCCGAGACAGCAGCCGACGGCACCGCGCATCCTGTCTGGATGGAGCACAGCGGGAACGCACCGAAGCACGTGGGAGTCGCGCAGCAGGTTGGACTCGCGCTGAGGGCCCATCGACGCCAACTGGGCCAGAGCCAACGCGCCTACGCCGCCGAACGAGGGATCAGCAAGGCCCAGCTCGCGAAAATGGAGTGCGATGCGTCCGGAGTGACGCTGGGTGCGCTGGCCAGCGCGCTGGAGGGGACCGGGTTCTGCCTGGTGGTGATCCCGATTGACGCCGCCCCGGACGTCGAGTGGGAACCCTCCGACCTGGAGGCGCGCACCCGTTCAGGGAGCCGATTCCCGGCGAACCGGGTGGTGAAGAAGACCACGTTCGGGCCCTACTGGTGGGTGTTCCACGAGATGCTGGGCACGGGCGACTGCGGGGCCAAGCCGGACTGGACTGCGGAGGGGTTCGGGCGTCTCGACTTCGGCGACTTGTTCGGGCCAGGGCCGACCGAGGCGGACTGAGATGCGTGCTGTTGACGGCCGCGTCCGCTCTTGTCTGGGGGACGTGAGACTGCTTCGCCACAGTAGGCAGATTGACGTGCCCGGGCGCATCTGGATGGCGCGTCGTCCCACGTCCGCTCTTGTCTGGGGGACGTGAGACTGCTTCGCCACAGTAGGCAGATTGACGTGCCCGGGCAGTGTCGGCCGAGGAGGAGAGACCCGGGCGCGGACGGCCGTGCGGACGCGGCAGGGGGGGCGGACGGGCGGGGGCCCGGAGGGCGGACGGGCGGGGGCCCGGAGGGCGGACGGGCGGGGGCCCGGAGGGCGGACGGGCGGACGCTCAGCTCCGGCCAGGCACGAACACCAGGAGCTCTCGCCCCTCGACGTTCGAGAGCAGCAGCTTCGTATCCGCGACTTCGAAGCGCTCCACGGCCTGGAGGGCGTCGAAGAAGGCTGCCTCCTGCGCCATCGCCTCGGGGTCGCCGGCGATCTCCGTCCAGGCCAGCGCCCCGAACGAGAACGAGCGGTCGCGGTTCCACGTGTAGTCCCCGGAGAACGAGTTGACCCCGCTGGTTCCGGTGACGTCGCCGGCGTCGAGGGTCATTTCGGGGGCGGGGTGGTCGGCGAGGACGGGTACCGGTCCCTCCCCCGAATCGAGCGACTCAAGGGTCCACGGCCCATCGAGAGCCGCGTTGGCGCCGCCGTCCCACGAGTCCACCACCGAGCACGCAGGGAGCAGAAAGGAGAGAACGCCGATCAGCACCGCCGTTGCGATAGCTCTCATGAGGGGAGGGTAGCGCGGGCTGCGGGGAGCACAGCGCCGGCTGAGGGGAGCAGGATGCCGCCGCCCGTCGGGCAGCGCGTTCTCGTGGGAGGGATTGTCACGCATGCGTGACAAAGCCACCCGGGAGGATTCGGGCATGCGCAGATCCGAGGCCCGCGCGCCAGCGCCCAAGCACCACCAGCGCCCCTACGTCCACCTCCGCACCAGCACCACCGCGCGCTCCAGGGCCCGCTGCCGGCGGGGACGGTTCTCCCACCTCGTGAGGTCAATCTGCCGGGACCGCGACAAGTCCTCCGCGAAGTGGCGCTCGAGGAGCTGGGTCGTCACGTCGTCGAGCACCACCAACGCCACCTCCTCGTCGTGGTCCAGGGAACGACGGTTGAGGTTGGAGGACCCAACGAGGGCGGCGGCGTCGTCGATCAACAACACCTTGGTGTGCAGCATGCTCGGCTGGAAGTTCCACACCCGCACCCCCGCCCCCACGAGCTGCGAATACGTGGATTCGCTCGCGAGCTGGGCCACCCGCTTGTCGAAGTGCGGGCCGGGGATGAGCACGTCCACCTCCACCCCGCGCTCGGCGGCATCCACCAGCGCCGAGATCATCGCCGCGTCCGGGGAGAAGTAGGCGGTCTGCAGCCGGATCCGCTCCCGCGCCGACCGGATCAGCACGTACCACACCGTGTGGATGTCGTCCCAGCCGATGCTCGCGGATCCCCGCACCACCTGGATCACGGCGTCGCCGGAGTGGGGCTGGTCCGGAAAGCGGTCACGGTCGTCGTAGAGGGGCCGGCCCGTCTCGGCCCAGTTCTGCCCGAACGCCGCCGCCAGTCCGTCCACCGCGGGCCCCTCGATGCGGAAGTGGGAGTCGCGCCACTCGGACTCGTCGCGGGCGTCGCCGTCCCACTCCTCCGCGATCCCGACGCCGCCGGTGAACGCGATGCGCTCGTCCACGATGCACACCTTCCGGTGGCAGCGGTGGTTCTGCTTGAACGGCGACTTCACCCACGGCTTCCGGAACCACTGGACGTCAACGCCCGCTTCCTCCATGCGCTCCACCAGGCCCCGCTCCATCTGCAGGCCCCCGACGGCGTCGATCAGCACCCGCACCCGCAGCCCCGCCCGGGCGCGGTCGGCGAGGGCGTCCGCGAATGCCTCCGCGGGCCAGCCCTGCCAGTACACGAAGGTCATCAGGTCCACGGTCCGTTCCGCGGCCCGGATCGCGTCCAGCATCGCGGGGAAGATCTCCACCCCGTTGTGCAGGACCGTCACCGCGTTCCCCTCGGTGAAGTGCACACCGATCAGCGCCTCCAGGGTGCGGCGCAGGCGGTGGCGTGACTCTTCCCGGCTCTCCGCCACCCCCGCCGACGGCGACCCCTCCGGGCTCGGGGTGCCGTGGGTGCCCGTGGGGTCGGCGATCGGGGTCATCGGAGTTCCTTCCGGCGCGGTGGGTGTGTTACTGCCCCATATCGTCGACCTCCGGCGGGGCGGGCGCGAGGGCTGGGGGCGGCCGCCTGGGGTGGCCGCGGGGTTGATCCCAGAGGAGACTGGGGCGGCACACCCCCAGGAGGCCGACCATGTCCGAATACTCAACCGATCCGCAGCTCGTCATCCTCAAACCCGTCACGGTGGCTGCACTGCGGGAGACCGTGCCGATGTCGGAGATGCCCAGCTTCTTCGAGCGGGCGTTCCACGCCACGATGGCCGCGGCGCAGGAGCAGGGGATCGACGTCGTCGGGCCCCCGGTGGGGGTGTACTTCGGCATGCCCGGCGACACGGTGGATGTGGCGGCCGGGTTCCCCACGGAGCGGCCGGTGACGGCGGTGAATGACGGTGAGCGAACTCGTCACTCTCGTGGATTCCAACGTGCTGCTGGACATCCTCACGGCTGATCCGGTGTGGGGGGCGTGGTCCGGCGCGGCGCTCGCGGAGGCGATCGACGCGGGACCGGTGGTGGTGAACCCGATCGTGTACGCGGAGGTGTCCGTCGGGTTCGACCGAATCGAGGACCTCGACCACACCCTTCCCCCGGACCAGTTCAGGCGGGAGCCCCTGCCGTGGTCTGCCGGGTTCCTCGCCGGGAGGGCGTTTCTGGCGTACCGACGCGCAGGGGGGAGCCGCCCCACTCCCCTGCCTGGTTTCTACATCGGGGCGCATGCGGCCGTGGCGGGCTATCGCCTGCTCAGCCGCGACCGCGGGCGCTACAGCACGTATTTCCCCACCGTGGAACTGATCGCTCCGCAGGCGCGCCCGACCTAGCCCAGGTGCCCTTCCCGTGCTTCTTCCACGAGCACGCTGCGGAAGACGTCCACCTGCCCCACGAGCCCATTGTTCAGCGCCACGCCCTCAGGGCCGAAGTAGGTGAGGTAGTCGAACAGCATCCGGGGGTCGAAGTCCGGGCGTTGCAGGAGCGTCTCGCGGATGGCCTTGAGATCCGCCGCGAGGAGCTGTGTGTGTTCGGCGAAGGCGTCCGTCTGGACGTCGATGAAGTACAGGAAGTGCTCGAGGGCGACCGCCGGGTCTCCCATGCCGGCCTCTGCCACCACCGCTCGCGCACTCTGGCGGAGATCCGGAGGGGCGTGGGCGTGCCGGTGCTGCGCGACGATCGGGTCCGCGGCCCAGTCCGGGAGGAGCGAGCGGGAGAACGCAGTGTCCTCCGCCCGGAGGAGGCCGCTCCAGAACCGCCGCCAGGTCGAGGGCTCAGCGCTGGCCATGATCGCCGCCGCCCAGGGCATGCAACAAGGATCCGGGCACCCACGAGGCGGGCTGGGATTGCTCCACGGCCCAAGTATCCGTCCGTAGGCGTGCGGGCGCCCGTCGTGGGGCGGATTTGTTGCACTGGTGCGACAGATCCTCCCCACGAGCGAGCGTGGCTTCAGCGCTGCTCGCGCTCCCGCCGCGCCTGCTCGAGGGCCTCCGGCCCGGTCATGCCGGGATGCTCGTGGTGGAGTTGCACGGCCGCGGCCATGATCTCGGCCTCCTGTTCCGCCTGGGGATCGCTGCCCGCCCAGTCCCCGAGTTCCTGGGCGCCGAGGGCGGCCGCCACCCCGGCTGCCGCGCCGGCGAGGCCACCGAATCCCGCTCCCGCGGCTGCTCCCGCCACTGTCTCTGCCGCGAGGGCAGCGCCGCCCGCGGCGCCCGCCGCCGTTCCGGCCACGCCCGCGACGAAGGTGGACTCCGCGTCCTCCAGCGCCTCGTTGAATTCCCGTCGCCTGTCCTGTCCGCCGCCCATGATGCCCCTCCTGCCGTGATGGTGGAAGGAACGGTACTCGCCCGACGGCGGCCGGTGAGAGGGCTTCGCCGCCGAGCGGACCGGCGCGGTGCTGGTAACCGTTCGCGCTGGGGAAGTGACTCGTGGGGACGTGAGACTGCTTCGCCACAGTAGGCAAGCTCACCTCCCCGGAACATGTTCGGCTCGGGCAATGGCGCGGCACGTCGGGCTCTCGGGCCAGTAGGGCGGGGCCGTGGCGGGGCCGTCGGGAGCGCGACCGTGCGCGATGCCGACGTCGTGGACCCCGACCGCCCGATGCTTCCGCCGGAGACCGTCGAGGAGTCCGACGAGGAGTACCGCGCCCCCTGAGTCTCACGCGAGACGGAGCGCGAGCCCGTCCCGCACCACGGGAATCGGGTCCAGGATCTCGCCCTGGAACGCCCCGCCCACCGTGCCGGAGAAGCCCAGCAGCACCCACTCCCCCGGCGCCCGCTCGATCAGCCGCGCTGCGTACAGGCTCGGGTGATCAAACGTGCCGGCGGCGTCGAAGTCCCACGGCCCGAGCAAGGACTCGCCCGGCACGAACCACATGCCGCCGGTCGCCTGGGTACTGCGCCGCGGATCCTGCAGCGGATCGGCGCAGCAGAAGATGAGGAACGGCACCCCGTCCACCACAGCTGTCTGCGGCACCTCCATCTGCCCCCAGCCCGCGGGCTCGGAGAGGGGCGGGCGCACCTCCCAGGTGTCGAGGTCAGCGCTGACGGCATGCCCGATCACTGCTCGGGTGACGCTGTCGCCCGCTGCCGGCGTACCGGATTCGCCCGCTGCGGGATTGCCCGCTGCGGAACGCGCGGTCACTAGCATGTGCCACAGCCCGTCGTCGCCGCGGAAGACCCAGGGATCGCGCCAGGCTTCGTCGAACCAGGCACCCGCGGAGAGCTTCTCGTACCAGCGGGCATCGGCTTCCGTCACCGGCCCGGCCCCCCGACGGCGCCACGTCACCAGGTCGTCCGACTCCGCCACACCCACCCGCTGCACCAGCCACCCCTCCGCCCGGGAGACCCCGGTGTAGAAGAGCCGCCAGGTGCCGTCGTCGGCCCGCACGACGGACCCGGTCCAGGTGGCGCCGTCGTCCCAGGCTGGCTCGTCGGCGGTCACCAGGGCGTCGGGCAGCAGCTCCCACTGCACGAGGTCCCCGGACCGGGCGTGGCCGATCGCGGCGCGGCGATGCCGCCGCTCCGGATCGACCAGCGCCCGGGACGCCCGGAGGAAGAACAGGTGGTGCGCGCCGTCGTCATCACGGACGGGCCAGCTGTCCCACACCCAGTGGTCGGGGAGTCGCAGCACGTCCTCAGCCCTTCACGCCGCTGGCGGCGATCGAGCTGACGAACGCCCGCTGGAACACCAGGAACATGATCAGCACCGGGAGCGTGATCAGGGAGGTGTAGGCCATGACTTCACCCCAGGCGGTGTTGAGCTGGAAGAAGTACTGCATTCCCACCATGACCGGCCGCAGCGACTCCTGCTGTACCACCATGAGGGGCCACAGGTAGGCGTTCCAGGCGGGCAGGAAGGTGAGGATCGCGACCGTGGCGAACACCGGACCGGATAGCGGCACGATGATCCGCGCGTAGATCGTGAACCAGCCGGCGCCGTCGATGCGGGCGGCCTCGTCGATCGAGGGCGGGATGGTGGAGAAGTTCTGGGTGAACAGGAAGATCGAGAACGCGTTCGCGATGAACGGCACGATCATCACCTCGTAGGAGTTGAGCCACCCGATGTCGTACTTCAGGATGCCGTTCTCCCACACCAGGGTGGGCAGCTTGCTGACCCAGTACACCATCGGGACCGCGATGGTCTCGAAGGGCACGATCAGCGTCGCGATGATCAGGGACAGGACCAGCTTGCGGCCGCTCCACTCCATCCGGGACAGGGCGAAGCCGGCCATCGAGTTCACCAGCAGGCCGAGCCCCACGATGAGCACGGTCACGAACACGGAGTTGAACAGGAACCGCGCGAACGGCACCCGCTCGAACACCCCGCCGTAATTGGCGAACGAGATGTCCCCGACGGGCAGGAACGCATTGATGGAGTCCACGTCCGCCAGGATCTGGGCGTCCGGCTTGAGGCTGGAGACGAACATGAAGATCAGCGGGAACATGAATGTGATCGCGAGGAGCGTCATGGGGATGTAGAGCAGGATCGTGCGGCGCCGCTTCGCCGCCCTCATGTCAAGGGACTTCTTGCCGGCCATGTCAGTCCTTGTCTCGGGTCAGGTAGCGCTGGATCGTGGCGACGAGCAGCACGAGGATGAAGAAGATGAGCGAGATCGCAGCCCCGTACCCGGTCTGCTGCTCGCGATAGCCGCGCCGCACCGCGTGGTAGACGAGCGTGGTGGTGGAATCGACCGGACCACCCTGGGTCATCACGTCGATCTGCACGAACAGTCCGAGCGCAGCAATGGTGATCGTCACCAGGATGAAGATCATCGTGGGGCGCAGGCCCGGCCAGGTCACGCTCTTGAACTGCTGCCACGCATCGGCGCCATCCATGCGGGCGGCCTCGTAGAGCTCCTCCGGGATGGTCTGGAGTCCCGAGAGCCAGATGATCATGTGGAAGCCGACCGCCTGCCAGATCGACATCACGATGATCGCCGGGAGCGCCGTCGACGGGTTGTTGAGCCAGGCGATGCTCTCCCACGCGCCGAACGTGATGGTGTCGATGAACGAGTTGACCATGCCGTCCGGCTGGTACATGAAGCGCCACAGAATCGACACCACGACGATCGAGGTGACCACCGGGATGAAGTACACGATCCGGAAGAACGTGGTGCCACGCAGCTTCTGGTTGACCAGGATCGCCATCAGCAGTCCCAGACCGGCCTGCACCGGCACCACGACCACGGCGAACAGGAACGTATTGATGAGGGATCGGACGAAGGTGGGATCCGCGGTGAACGCGCGGATGAAGTTGTCCAGTCCGACGAACCGGGGCGGGTTGGGCGAGATCAGGCGCGCGTTGGTGAACGAGAGCCCGACGGCCAGCAGCACCGGCACCACGAGGAACAGGAACAGCAGGATCGTCGCCGGGGCGACCATCGCGTAGGCGGCCGACTTGCCGTGCCGCCCACCGCGGCGCCGCAGGAAGGAGGGCTTCGTGGTGGCAGGGCTCGTGGTGGCCGTGACGCCGACCGCGGGCTCGACGGCTCGAGGGGTGGTCATGTCATTCCTTCAGGGATGGGGGCCAGATGAGGAGGGCCGGGGCCCGAAGGCCCCGGCCCGTGGCATCAGAAGCCGTAGCCGTCGTTGTTCTGGATGTCGGCGTCGATGTCCTTGACCGCCTGGTCGAGGATCTGCTTCACGTCGGCGCCGTTCATGATGTCCATGGCCGCGGTCTCGAAGGTGGTCGAGATGACCGCGTAGGCCGGGGTCTCGGGACGCAGGACCGCGAACTGGGTGAGCTCGGTGAAGGGCCGCAGCACCCCACCCTCGCCGAAGTACTCGCTGAGCTCGGTGCCCGCCTCGGTGGCCGGGATGACGATCTGCTTGTCCGCGAAGGCGGCGATGTACTCGGGCTTGAAGGAGAACTCGAGGTAGGCGCGGGCGCCGTCGAGCGCCGGGCCGGAGCACGAGGAGGCGATGCCCCACTGCCACGAACCGCCGCCGATCTTCGGGCCGGTGCCGAAGTCCGGCGGGGGCAGGATCAGGAGGTCGTCACCGACGGCCTCGAGCGAGTTGAGCGCGTTCCAGACACCGGTGTAGCTGAGCGCGACCTCGTCACGGTTGAACTCCTCGTTGCCGATGGTGCCGGTGTTGGACGCGAGACCCTCGGTGAAGAGGCCCTGGAACCACTCGCCCCAGGCGAGCGCCTCGGGGCCGTTGAGGGCGCCCTCGGCGGTGAGGAAGGTGGAGCGGTCGATGAGGTCGCCGCCGAAGCTCTGCAGGAGCGGGGAGTAGGCGTAGGGCCACCACTCGCCGGAGTCCTCGGCGCCGATGTCCAGGGGGGTGTCATAGCCGGCGCCCTTGAGGGTGCGCAGTGCGGCGTCGAACTCGTCCTTGGTCCAGGGCTCGTCCACGGTGGGGATGCGGATGTTGTTCGCCTCGAGCACCGACTGGCGCGCGAAGATCGCGAGCGCGGCGTCCCAGTAGCCGGCCGAGTAGACCTCGTCCTCCCACACGCCGACGGCAGTGGGCAGCAGTTCGTTGGTGATGTCCTCGGAGATCCCGAGCGGCTGGATGTAGCCGGCCCACGCCCAGTTCGGGACGATCGGGCCGTCCATGTCGAGCAGGCAGGGGAGGTCGCCCGAGACGGCCGCCGCGACGATCGCGTCGTTGTACGCGCCCTGCGGGAACGACTCCGAGACCACCTCGTAGTTGTCCTGCGAGGAGTTGAAATCGGACATGATCTGGTTGTAGACCTCGAGCTCGGCCGGGTTGCCGGCGGAGTGGGTCCACAGCCTGACCTGGGTCTTGCCGCCGGTGCTGTCGCCGGTGGCGGTGCCGCCGTCGCTGTCACCCTCGCCGGCTCGCCCGCAGGCGGCCAGTGCGAGAACAGGGACGACAGCCAGGGCCGCGATGGCCCGTCCTGTGCGCTTCATTGCTGTTCCTTCCGTATGTGACCGCCGGCAGTGGCGGTGCGGGTCGGGTACTACCTAAATCGAATTAGGTTGGGTATAGAGTGGCGGAGATCTCCAGCGCTGTCAAGGGGGTCTGGTCGGGCGTTATTTACTCGTGACCTCTGGCGTTGGAGGCCGGTTTGGTGCATCCTAGGACCTAAACCGAGTTAGACGAACGGGGAACGACCGTGGCCGCAGCCGCTCACACCACCTACCACCTCCGGCCCGCCGCGGGGGGCTGGCTCAACGACCCCAACGGCATGACCAAGGTGGGCGACACCTGGCACGTCTTCTTCCAGCACAACCCCGCCGGGCCGTGGCACGAGGCGATCGCGTGGGGCCACGCATCCTCGCGCGACCTCGCCACCTGGCGGCACCACCCCGTGGCCTTCTCCCCCACCCCCGGCGGCCCGGACGCCTTCGGGTGCTGGTCCGGCTGCTACGTCCCCGGCGGGGAGCAGCCCACGGTGGCCTACTCCGGCGTCAGGGACGAGACGCTGCGCAGCACGGTCTGCGTACGCCACGGGTCACCCGACCTCGAGACGTGGGGCGAGCCCGCCGTCGTCGCCGAGACGCCGGACGCCGACGACGTCGCCGTCATGCGCGACCCCTACGTGTTCTCCTTCGCGGGCAGCCTGTGGGCGCTGCTGGGCGCCGGCCTCCGCGACGGCACCCCCGCGGTGCTGCTGTTCAACCGCGATGACGAGGCCGCCTGGACCTACGAGGGGCTGTTCCTCACCGGCGCGGGCCCCGCCCTCGCCGCCGCCGACACCGCCGACATCTGGGAGTGCCCCCAGCTCGTCCAGCTCGGTGGGCGCTGGGTGCTGGTCCTCTCGCTGCAGTACCTGACCGTGCTCGGGCGGGTGGTGGCCGTGATCGGGGACGTCGAGTTGGTGGACGGGCGGCCGCGCTTCGTCGCGGAGGGGGTCAGCGTCCTCGACAACGGCGGTGACTTCTACGCCCCGCAGGTGATCGACGTCGACGGTTCGCCGCTGCTGTTCGGCTGGATCCGGGAGTTCGACCAGGACCCCGCCGCCACGGACCACGCCGGCTGCCTCACCCTGCCCCGGCGGCTCGGGCTGCGGGACGGGGTGGTGACGAGTGCCGTCGACGCCGGGGCGGTGGCCGTGCTGGCGGGTGACGCGCGGCCGGGGGCGGCCGGGCTGGGGGCGGGGCGGCCTGTGTCCGCGGGTGTGGTCGCGCTCGCGGGGCGGCACGCGCGGTTGAGCGTCGACGGCGACGGCGCACGGCTGCGCCACACTGACCTTGGCGAGGTGCCGGTGCCGACGGGCGCGGACATCTGGGTGGACGGCCCCGTGCTGGAGCTCTACCCACGCGACGGGGTGCCGTCCACGTGGCGGAGCGAGATCGCGTGGGAGCTCGAGGTCCCCACGGGGGTGGGTGTCACCGCGAGCGAGGTGACGGTCTGCGCGACGTAGTCCACGGGGCCGCGCCGTCGGTCAGCGTGGCGGCGCGGTCAACGACCAGCGGGGCGGCGCCGTCGACTCCCTGACCACCAGTTCGCACGGCAGGGCGCGGCGGCGGTCAACGATCGTCTCGCCGGCGACCGCGGCCAGCGCCATCGCCACCGCCTCCTCCCCCATCCGGGCGTGCGGCAGGGCGATGGTGGTGAGCGGGGGGACGGTGTTCTCGGCCATCTTCTCCTGGTCATCGAAGCCGACGATGGAGAGGTCGCCGGGAACGTCGAGCCCGAGGCGGGCCGCGGCAAGCATGGCGCCGACGGCTGACCTGTCCGTGACGGCGAAGAGGCCGGTGGGGCGCTGGTCGGAGGGGCGGTCGAGGGCGCTCATGGCGGCGTGGTAGCCGTCGTCGATGTCCCAGCCGCCCTCGATGATCGTGGCCTCGACGCCCCGCGACCGGGCGGCGGCAAGGAACGCGTCGCGGCGCAGCGGGCCGGAGATGTTGCCCTGGTTGTCGCGGGGGCCGAGGGGGTTCCAGTGACCGCTCAGCATCGTGACTCGGCGGTGGCCGAGGTCAGCGAGGTGCTCGAGGGCGCGCGTGGCGCCGTAGGCATCGTCCGGGTAGACGCTCAGCTCGTCCTCGCGCTCGGCGGTGCAGTTGGCCAGCACCACGGGCAGGTAGGTCCTCGGCCCGGACGAGAGGATGCGGAAGCCCATGGAGGCGTAGATGAGGGCGTCGACCTGGCGGCGTTCGAGCTCGTGGATGGCGGCGGCTTCGCGCTCGTCGCGGGAGTGGAGGTCCATCACGAGCATGATGTGGCCGGCGGCCTCGGCGCGCTCGGCCGCGGCGGCGAGCAGCCTGCCGCCGAAGGGGGAGGATGCGACCGAGTCCGTGACCATGCCGATGGAGTGGGTGGTCTGGCTCCTCAGGGACCGCGCGACGTGGTTCGGTTCGTAGCCCAACCGCTCGGCCGTGTCCAGGATGCGCTGCTTGGTCTCCGGGGAGATGTTGCCGGTCTCGCGGGGGTTGAACGCGAACGAGACCGCTGTGGGGGAAACGCCCGCCGCCTTTGCCACGTCGGCGGCGCGCACGCGACGACGTGTGTGGCTGGCCATGCTGTCATGGGAGCAGGTGGGGGCGGTGGTGTCAAGCGTGGCGGCTTGGCGCGGGGCTGGCTGACGATGCCGCAGGTGGATCCACAGCCCGCCAGATGCAGCTCACTGCACAGGCTCGCGGGCGGGAACCGCCGTCGGAGGTCTGCCCCGCGAGTGTGATCGCATGGCGCGCGATTCTGACCGGCTCACGGACCTCGCAGGCACGCACGGCGGCCTGCTGACGACCAGCGAGATCGAGAAGTGCGGTTTCACGCGCTCATGGGTGTCGCGGCAGGTGGCGCTGGGGCTGTGGCAGCGGGTCCACCGCGGCGTCTATGCCACCTTTCCTCAGCCACTCACGTGGGAGCAGCGGGCGTGCGGGGCCCTGATGCTGGTGGGGAAGCAGGCGGCGCTCTCGATGTGGTCCGCGGGCTTCCTGCACGGGCTCACTCGGGAGGAGCCGCGGACGATCGAGGTCACGGTTCCCCACCGCCTGCGGGTGGAACCGTCCGCTGGACTGGTGGTCCACCGCGTTCGGCGCAGGTTCGCCATGACGGGGAACCCTCGCCGAACGACCCTCCTCGATACGACCCTCGACCTCGTGGACGTGGCACGCGATGCCTCGACGGTGCTCGATGTCATCACCCAGGCCCTGTGGAAAGGCGCCAAGCCCACGGCCCTGCTCGCCGCCGCCGCCGGCAGGCGCTATCTGGCGAATCGCGCGTTGCTCCGGACCCTGCTGGCTGAGTACGTCGAGGGGGTCGAGTCCGAGCTCGAGCGCCAGTTCCTCACGAACGTGGTGCGCGCACACGGGCTGCCTGAGCCGATCCTCCAGGCGCGGACGAAGATCCGAGGTCACTGGGTCCGCTCCGACTGCTGGTTCGAGCGCTATGGGTTGCGCGTGGAACTCGACGGCGAGCTCGCCCACCCCGGAAGGGCAAACGAGGCAGATGTGCTGCGCGACAACGACATGCTCGTCTCCCGCGGGGACATCACCCTGCGGTACCGCTGGTGGCATGCGCTGCTGGGCGCCTGTGTCTCCACCGCGCAACTTGCCGCAGGACTGCGGCGGGGCGGTTGCGAGGATGAGCCTCAGCCGTGCGGCGAGAAGTGCACCGCGCCTGCCGAGTTCCGGAAGCTCATCGCGAAGGATGGTGCCCGCGTGGCGTGAGAGGTTTCGCGGGCGGGGGACCCATTGGCCTGCCCCTGCGTTCGGAATCCTCCCCGGGGAGATCTCGTTGCGCCTGTGCAACAGTTCCTCCCCACGAGTGAGCGAGGCGCCCGGCGAACTCGGCCCTCACGCCCCACCAGCCCCGGTCCGAATCCTCCCCGGGGAGATCTCGTTGCGCATGTGCAACAGTTCCTCCCCACGAGTGAGCGAGGCGCCCGGCGAACTCGGCCCTCACGCCCCACCAGCCCCGGTCCGAATCCTCCCCGGGGAGATCCCGTTGCGCATGTGCAACAGTTCCTCCCCACGAGCGAGCGAGGCGCCCGGCGAACTTGGCCCTCACGCCCCACCAGCCCCCGGTCCGAATCCTCCCCGGGGAGATCTCGTTGCGCATGTGCAACAGTTCCTCCCCACGAGCGAGCTGGGGCGCTGCAAGGAAGGGCCGAAACGGAGCGGGAGGCAAGGCTGCGCAAAGAGGAACAGGCTCACGAGGGACTCCAGGCGGGCCTCCCGGGCTGAGAAAAGAGCGCTCGCGGGGGTCGGGGGCTCGCGGGGATCAGTGCGCGGGGGTCGGGGGCTCGCGGGGGTCGGGGGCTCGCGGGGATCAGCTCGCGGGGGTCGGGGGCTCGCGGGGATCGGTGCGCGGGGGTCGGGGACTCGCGGGGATCAGCGCGCGCGTGTGGGGCCCTGATGCTGATCAGGACCGCTCAGTTCCCGTGCGCCACCACCTTGTCGTACAGCACCTGGAACCGCTCCATCCGCCGGTGGTAGTACAGCGCCCGCTCCTTCACCGGCTGGAGCGTGGCCCCGCGGTCCACCGGCGCCCGCTCCACCCCCGGCGCCAGGATCTCCAGCGCGTGCAGCGCCGTACCGTGCAGGGTGGACCGCTTGATCGTCACCGGAATGACCGGGGACTCCGCCGCATCCGCCACCATCTGCATCAGCCCGGGGATCTCGAGGCTCACCCGGCCGGTGCCGAGAATCTCCCGTGGCCGGCCTGTCACCTGTACCAGGTCCCGCAGCATCCGCACATAGGACAACGCCACTCCCTCCATCGTGCCCCGGTAGAACTCGATCGGGGTGGTCGCGGCGTTCACCCGCGAGAACACGGCCCGCGCCTCCCCCACCCAGCCGGTGGACCGCTCCCCCGAGAACCACGGCAGCACCAACGGGACACCCGGCAGCGGGTCGCCGCGGAGCATCTCCTCGATGACCTCCTGCTCCGGCAGCAGCAAGGTGGACTCCAGCCACGTGACGGCCCGGCCCACGTCGTTGAGCGCCCCGCCCAGGATGGAGCGGCGCTCGTCGATGCGGTTGCACCACAACCCGCGGGGCAAGTTCTCCACGTCCCCGTCCACCAGCACCCGCAGCGCGCCCGACGTCGCCGCCGAGAGCACCATCTGCGAGGAATCCGTCAGCCCCGCCCCGATGGACTGCGAGTGACCGTCCGAGATCGGCGCGAACCACACGGCGTCGGCGAGCAAAGGCCAGGAGGCGGCGACGTCGTCGACCGGCGTCAGCGGCCGCGACGGCGGCGCGATCGGGGAGAGCTGCTCCACGTCCACGCCCACGAGGTCGCACAGGACCGTGTCCCAGGCCCCCTCCCAGCGGTTCAGCATGCCCGTCCACGCGGCGGTCGAGGTGCCGGCCGCCGTGGTGCCGATCAGCTTCAGCCAGGCGTACTCCCCCAGCGACAGCCAGCGGCGCACCCGCCGGAATGTGTCCGGCTGGGTCTGCTGCAGCCACAGGAAGCGCGGCGGCAGGTACCCGGTGTGCTGGCGGGTGCCGGTGCGCTGCTGGGTGTCGTCCTCGTGGAGGATCGACTTCAGGTAGTTGACCTGCGGCGCGCAGCGCGAATCGGCGTAGGTGTAGCAGGGGGTGATGGCGGCGCCGTCGGCGTCCACGCCCACCAGTGAGGACGCGAAGGTGTCGATGGCGACGCCGGCGATCCGGGTGGGGTGGGAGGCGCGCCGGCCGGGGGCGACGGTGCCATCCGGGCCGGGGGCGACGGTGCCACGCGGGCCGGGGGCGACGGTGCCACGCGGGCCGGGGGCGACGGCGTCGCGCGGGCCGGAAGCGACGCCCCGACCCCGCGACGCGGCGGGGACCTCGTCCAGCACCGCGCTGACGACGGCCCGGATCTCCGCGACCACCTGGTCCGCGTCGATGATGGAGGTCCCGTTCGCGACCGTGGTGAACGTGTGCGGCACCTTGGCGCGCAGGCCCTTGATGGGCAGGCCGACGGCGTCGTACAGGCCGGCGCGCGTCCCCGTGGACCCGACGTCCAGGGCGAGGACAAGGGGCGCCTGGGCGTCGGCCAGCGTGGTCGAGAATGACATCGTCGTCTCCTCCCGGTCGTTCCCCTCACGCTATCCGCAGCAGCCGGAGACGCGGTGGGAGTACGCGAAGTTGCCGTCCCGACGCCGCCTCACCTCACCGCGCGACCCACGCGGCCAGCCCCTCCTCCGACGTCACCACATCCAGCCCCACCGCCGCGGCGCCGAGCCACGCGCCGTCGTCGGCGTGCGCGGCGTCCCGCACCGGCGGGGGCGCGGCCCGGCGGAAGGCCATCAGCCCACCGAGGTAGGCCGCGCGGAACGCCTCGGGCGCCCCCACCCGCAGGGGGATCGCGACGCCGCCGATCGTCACGACGTCGGGGTCCAGGGCGTTGACCAGCGCGGCGATGCCCCGGCCGAGAGCGGCGGACCCCGCGGCGACGGCCCCCGCCGCGCGCGGATCCCCTCCGGGAGTGGTCGCCCGCGCGAGCACCTCGAGCGCGTAGTGGTGCGGGTCGGCGGGCTCGGGCTCACCGAGCGCCGCGGCGAGGGGCCCGCCGCCGACCGCCGTCGTCCAGCACCCCCACGCCCCGCACCCGCAGCGCACCGCGGGATCCCCGAAGGGCATGTGGCCGAATTCGCCGGCGGCGCCGGTCGCGCCGGTGACGGGGCGCCCGTCGACGACGAGGGCGCCGCCCGGCCCCGCCTCCACCAGCACGTGCACCGCCACGCGCGCTCCCGCCGCCGCGCCCGACCGCACCTCCGCCACCCCGGCCAGCGTGGCGTCGTTGCCGACGAGCAACGGCACACCCACGAGGGCCGGCACGCCCTCCACCAGCGTGGACAGGTCCACGTCCACCCACCCCAGCCCCGAGGCCTGGCGGAGGACCGTGCCGACGACGACGCCCGGAGTCGACACCGACACCGCCCGGATCCGCGTCCCGTGGCGTGCGGCGGCCTCCTCGACCGCGCGGCGCACGACGGGGAGGACGACGTCGGGCGGAGGGGTGGCGGGGTGAGGGGGCGCGGGCGCGGTGGCAGCGGGGTGGCGACCCGCGGGCGCGGCGGCGGGGTGGCGGCCTGCGGCGGTGGGGGTGACGACGCCGTCGAGCGCCGCGACGCCGCAGCGCCAGCCCTCGTGCCGCAGCTCCACCACCAGCACCAGCGGACCCTCCGGGTGGGCGTGCAACGCCGTGGTGGGCCGGCCGCGACGGGTGGTGGGGGCGTCGGATTCGGAGAGGAGCCGGGCGTCGCGGAGCCGGGCGGTGACCTCGGTGGCGAGGCCCGAGGAGATGCCCAGTCGCTGCGCGAGCGCCGCGCGCGTCACGCCGGGCTCGCGGCGCAGCTCGGCGAGCACCTCCGCGGCGACTCGCCACCGGGCGGCGCGCGCGCGGGCCGAGGTGTCGCGGAGAGGTGGATCACTGGCAACACCACTGGCCACCACGGCAACCGCCCTTCTGCGTCCTGCACGGGAACGCATATACTCGCGGTACGAGGATATACCGCTACCTGGAAGACACGCCTTGACACTGACCCGCTCGCACTCCCACGAGACCACGCACGCCGCCGAGCCCCTCCCCGCGAACCCGGCCGCCCCGGGCGGTCTCGCCGCACCGGCGCGCCTCGCCGCCCCCGCGAACCCGGCGCGCTCCCGCCTCGCCGGCCCGGACCTCCTCCTCTCCCTCGCCCTGGGCGCGATGGGCTTCTTCGGCGCGTCGATCGGCGTGCTGATCGTGATGCTCTCCGAGCAGTTCGGCGTCCGGCCCGCGACCCTCTCCTGGATGGGCTCCGCGTTCGGCGTGGGGCTGCTGCTCGCGGCCGTCGCGGGCCCGACCCTCCTCCGCCGCGGCCCCCGCCCCGTGCTGGTGGGTGCGGCGCTGGGCTACTCGATCGGCGTCTCGCTGATCGCCCTCGCCCCCACGTTGCCGCTGGTGGCACTGGGCGTCGCGATCCAGGCGCTCGCGGGCGCCGGCGTCATCCTCGTAATCCCGACCCTCCTCACCGGCAGCCGCGCCGCCGCGCGCATCACGCGGGTGAACGCCGTCGCGAGCATCACCGGGATCCTCTCCCCGATGGTGATCGGCGGGATGATCGCGGCGGGCGTGGAGGGGCGGCTCGCCCTGCTGCTGAGCGTCGGGGTGATGCTGCTGGTGGCGGTGGTCGCCGCGCGCGCCCCGGAGCCCCGACCCGACGTGCGGATCCCCTCCCCCGACGCCGCGGCCGCCCCGCACCCCACGTCCCGGCCCGCCACCCCGGCGGGCGCCGTGTCCACGGACCGGGCCGACGACGTCGTCCGCCGTCCCTCGAAGGCCACGGTGGCGCGGCGGTGGCTGGCGATCGTGCTGGCCGTCGCGGCGGAGTTCAGCTTCGCGGTGTGGGCGGTGGCACGGCTCGCGGAGTCCGGGCTCGACACCGCGACCGCCGCGACGCTCGGTGCGGCGTTCCCGGTGGGCATGGGCGTGGGCCGCGTGGTGGGACCGTGGCTGATCGCGCGGGTGCCGGCGGTGCCGTCTGGTGCCGCGGTGGCTGCGCTGGGCACCCTCCTCGTGGTGCTGGGCGCCTCCTGGCCGATGATCGCGGTGGGCCTCGTGCTCGCCGGCTTCGGCCTCGCGACCCTCTACCCCGTGACGCTCGTGCGGCTCATGACCGTGCCCGGGCTGCCGCCGTCGCTGGGCTCCTCGCTGGGGGCCCTGGCCTCCGGGACCGCGATCACGGTGGCCCCCACGGTCGTGGGTGTGCTCGGGGATGCGGTGGACATGCGGCTCGCGTTCCTCCTCGTCCTGCCGATGCTCGCGGGTGTGGTGGGGCTGCATGGCCGGGAGGGCGTTGGCGCGGGGCGCTGACGTGG
>JALHHV010000199.1:0-4003 GCA_022837365.1 Desulfovibrio sp.
GGTGAAACGCCGAAGGCCGTCGCGCTGCTGGTCGATCCCGATCAACTGTCGGCGCTTGTGGTGCTTGCCAACTACGCGGGCGGCGGTCCCGACAGGGTGCGCATTCCCTTCGGGGCCGGGTGTGCCTGCTTCGGCCTCCTTCCGTTCACGGAGGCGGAAAGCGGCGTTCCACACGCGATTGTGGGACTGACCGACATTTCCGCCCGGTTTTACCTGCGCAAGCTGCTCGGGAAAGATATTCTGTCCTTCACCGTGCCGTACGCCATGTATCGGGAAATGGAAGCGAACGCGCCCGAAAGTTTCTTCACGCGCTTTGCCTGGAAATCCATGATGGAAAGGTGACGGCGAGGGTGACGGGGCGGTCGCGCTTCCTCCGGGCGTGCACGGCCCCGCCCCTGCGGGAGCGCCGATGTCCGGGAACCGGGCCGTGTCAGGCTGGTTCCGCAGCCTGCGCGTTCTGCCCCTTTTGCAACCGCTCCAGCGCGGCCTGCTTGCGGGCCTCCCACACCTTCATGCCCACGCGGCGGCCAAGGTCGGCCTGGCGGGCGCGCAGCAGCGCCTCCGCCGCCTCGCGTTCGCCCTGCTGGTTGAGCATGGCGACCGATTCCAGGTCGCGCAGGTACTTTTCGCATTCGGCGATGATGCCGGACAGGTCGATGGCCGAAAGTTCTTCCGGCACGCGGACCGATTTGACCTTGCGGGGCATGGCGTTCTCCGTGGGGCGCGAGTGGGCGCGGGCACGCTGGACAGCGGAATCCTTGCAGGAAGCCCGGTGACGGGGGCATCGCGGGGCCGAAGGGGTGGAGCCCGTGGCGGCCCGTCGCGGCGCTTGCCGAAGGCTTGCCGGAACGTGCGCGTCAGGTGGCCGATGCACGTTCCGTCGTGCGGCCAGTAATACAGATGGTATCCGGAACGTCAACAGGCGGCAGGGGTGTTCAGGGGCGTCCCGGGAGTGTTTGGGGCGCGCGCGGGCCCGCGTCGCTTGACGGGCCGCGTCCCGCCGCGTATGGGGCCTGTTCCGCCATGCCGGGCGCATCTTCCGGCGCAGGTCCGTTACCGGCTGACGCGGGCGGCGTCCGCATCCCCAACATTCCTTCGTCACATCCCGTCCGGCCCCGGCGGCTGGCCGCAACCGGCCGCACGTCCGCCGTTTTTTCGCGCCGTTCCTTGACGCACGGCCCGCGCTGTGGAACATGCGGCGGAGAACACGACCTTTTTCCGCAAGGAGTCCATATAATGTCCAAGTCCGAACACCGCTGCGGCTGGGTTGCCCTGCTGGGGCCGCCCAACGCGGGCAAGTCCACGCTGCTCAACGCGGCGCTGGGGCACAAGGTGGCCATCGTCACCCCGCGCGCCCAGACCACCCGCAACCAGATCGTGGGCATCCTGTCCGAGCCGGACGCGCAGGTCATCTTCATGGATACCCCCGGCATCCACCAGCAGCGCGGCCGCATGAACAAGATGCTGCTCCAGACGGCGTGGCAGTCCATGCACAGCGCCGACGTGATCCTGGTCCTGCTGGACGCGGACCTGTACATCAAGAAGCCCGATTTCCTGGAGCGCGACGTCAAGCCGCTGATGGACGCCGTGGCGTCCGACGAGCGCCCGGTCATCGTGGCCGTGAACAAGGTGGACCTGTTCCGCGACAAGTCCAAGATGCTGCCCCTGCTCATCGATCTGCAGAAGATCTGGCCCAAGGCCGAGGTGTTCCCCGTCTCGGCCCTGACGCGCGACGGCCTGCCCGAACTGGTCAAGCTGGTGAAGTCCAAGCTGCCCGCAGGCCCGGCCATGTACCCCGAGGACCAGCTGTCCACCCTGCCGGTGCGCTTCATGGCGGCGGAAATCGTGCGCGAAAAGCTGTTCCTGGCCCTGCGTCAGGAACTGCCCTATTCCGTGGCCGTGGAGATCGAGAAGTGGGACGAGGAGGAAGAGCGCGACCTTGTCGCCATCCATGCGGTGATCTACGTGGGCCGCCCGTCGCACAAGTCCATGGTCATCGGCAAGGCCGGGGCCACCATCAAGGACATCGGCACCAAGGCCCGCGCCGACATCCAGGACCTGCTGGAAAAGAAGGTGCACCTTGAACTGTGGGTCAAGGTGCGCGAAGGTTGGACCGAGGACGTGGGCTTTCTGCGTTCGCTGGGCCTGACCGACGAGTAGTGGCGGGTAGCGGGCCAACCGCACCCGCATGCCGGTCGTATTCCATGCGCCGCCCGTCCGCCGTAAGCCGTGCGGCGGGCGGCGCTCACGCTTTTCGCCATCCGGAACGAGAGCCATGTCCGATAACGCCGCTTCCGCCTTTCTGCCGCCCGACGCCGCGCGCGCCCTGCTGGACCGCTGGGCCGCCGTGCGCGCCCGCGTGGACGGCGCCGCCCGCGCCGCCGGGCGCGACCCGGCCGGGATCACCCTGGTCGCGGTGTCCAAATACCACCCCGCCGTGTCCGTGGCCGCGCTGGTTGCTGCGGGCCAGCGTGATTTTGGCGAGAATTATGTGCAGGAAGCACTACGGAAACAGGCCGAAGTTGCCGATATGACGGGCATGGGTCCGGATGCCCTCCCCGGTGCAGGGGGCGAAGGCCCGCGCTGGCATTTCATCGGCCACTTGCAGAGCAACAAGGCCAGGGACGTGGTGGGGCGCTTCGCGCTGCTGCACACCGTGGACTCGGAAACCCTGGCCCGCAAGCTGGACCAGCGCCTGGCCGCCATGCCCGCGCAGGGGGCCGGGGGCGTCCCGCCGGTGCAGGACATTTTGCTTCAGGTGAACATCGGCGACGAGGCGCAGAAGTCCGGCGTGGACCCGGACGAACTGCCCGCCCTGGCGGACGCCGTGCTGGCCCTGCCGCGCCTGCGCCTGCTGGGGCTGATGTGCATGCCGCCCATATTCGACGACGGCGAAGCCTCGCGCCCGTTCTTCGCCCGGTTGCGCGAACTGCGCGACGGGCTGGCCGTCCGCATGGGCCTGCCCCTGCCGCATCTTTCCATGGGCATGTCGCACGACGTGGAAGTGGCCGTGGCCGAAGGGGCCACCATCGTGCGGGTGGGCACGGACATTTTCGGCCCGCGCCCCGCGCGAGGGTAGGCCGGGGCTCCCGAAGGGGGCAAACGGGCAGGTGGGGCGCTTTTCCGAGCGCCTCCGGCGGGCAGGAGGCATAGCCCCCTGCACCCCCGATTTTTCCGATAAGCGTCCGGCATACACAGGGCGCGCACGGGGCACGCACCAACCACCCGCGCACGGAGCAAGGGCACCCGCATGGATCTGGCAACCGTACTCGGCATCCTCATCTCGTTCGGGCTCATCGGCACGGCGCTGGCCATGGGCGGCAATCCGCTGTTCTTCGTGGATTCGGCCGCCCTGCTCATCGTGCTGGGCGGCACCCTGGGGGCCGCGCTGGTGCATTACCCGCTGCCCGTGGCCCTGCGCGTGCTGTCCATCACCCGCAAGGCGTTCTCCACCAAGCTGCACCGCGCCGACCTGGTCATCGACCAGTTCATGGAATTCGCCCACCGCGCCCGGCGCGAGGGGTTGCTGTCGCTGGAGCCCGCCGTGCGCGGCCTGGACGACCCCTTCCTGCGCAAGGGCCTGCAACTGACCATCGACGGGCTGGAGCCCGACGCCATCCGCGAGATCATGGAAACCGAGATCGCCGCGCTGGAGACGCGCCACTCCATGGGGGTGGACATCTTCAACGCGCTGGCTTCCTACGCCCCGGCGCTGGGGCTGGTGGGCACGCTCATCGGCCTCGTGCAGATGCTGCGCGCCATGAACGACCCCTCGGCCATCGGTCCGGCCATGGCCGTGGCGCTCATCACCACCTTCTACGGGGTGGTGCTGGCCAACCTGGTGTTCCTGCCGCTGGCGGGCAAGCTGCGCCACCGCAGCAAGGAAGAGGTGCAGCTGATGGAGATGCAGTTGGAAGGCATCCTGGCCATCGCCAGGGGCGAGAACCCGCGCATCATCCTGGAAAAGCTGACCTGCTACCAGCCCCCGCGCGAGCGCAGGACC
>JALHHV010000199.1:4041-5190 GCA_022837365.1 Desulfovibrio sp.
CACGGAGCACGGACCATGGCGCGCGTCAGGCGGAAACCGCAGCCCGCAGGCATCACCCAGCCGCCGTGGCTCATCACGTACTCCGACCTGATGACCCTGCTGCTGAGCTTCTTCGTGATGCTGGTGGCCATTTCGGTCATCGACGAGCGCCGCCGGGTCATGGCCGTGGGCTCGGTGGCGGGCAGCTTCGGGCAGGAACAGGGCGCGGCCAGCCTGCGCGACGCGGCCGACGGCCGTCCCGTGCCGGGCGTGGCCCCGGTGGGCGACGCGCCCCCGCGCGGCCGCGACCTGACCCCCCTGCGCGAAATGCTCTGGGAAGACGCCGAGCACGACATCAACTATCAGGAAAACGGCTACATCCAGATATTCTCCATCAACGGCGAGGTGCTTTTCCGCACCGGCTCGGCGGAACTGACCGAGCGCGGCGCGGCCCTGCTGGCCCGCGTGGCCCCGGTGCTGCGCGGGGTGGAGCACCCGGTGCTCATCGCCGGGCACGCCTCTCCCGCGCGCGACGAAGAGGGCATCCTGTTCCGGCTGCGCGGGGACGACCGGTCGCTGCCCTCGCCGTGGCGGCTCTCGCTGGGCCGGGCCACGGCGGTGTACCGCAAGCTGGCGGACCTCGGCGTGCCGCGCGGCAGCATGCTTATGGAAGCCCACGGCGACACGCGCCCCCGCTTCGACAACCTGACCCCGGACGGGCGGCGCGCCAACCGCCGGGTGGACATCGTGCTCGACCGGCGCAACGCCGAATGGGCCCGCCGCATGGAATCCCTGAAGGACGGCGCGCCCGTGCGCGAGACCTTCCAGTACAAGGGGTTCCGGTTCGACTTCGTCATGCCCGGGGGCGATGCCGCGCCCGGCGGGATTGGCGGGACTGGCGGGGCTGGCGCGGGGCCGGGCGAGGGGCCGGACGAGGGAGGGCGCTGACATGTCCGACACCCCTCCTTCATCCCTGGGGCCACCGCCTGCGCGCCCCCATGCGCCGCCGGGCGCGTCCCGCCCGCGCCGCGCGAGCGACGAGAGCAAGTCCCGCCAGTTGTGGCTGCTGACCTATTCCGACCTGGTCACCCTGCTGCTGGCCTTTTTCGTGCTGATGCTGTCCATGTCGTCCATGAACCGGGTGACCCTGTCGCGCATCAGTTCCCATTT
>JALHHV010000199.1:5207-7312 GCA_022837365.1 Desulfovibrio sp.
GCCCACCAGCGCGAGATCAAGGAACTGCTGTTCCCCGGCGCCGAGTTGCCCCCCGGCATGGACCGAAGTACACTGGACAAGAACCTGCGGATACTGGAACATCCCGATGGCGTGGTGCTGGCCCTGACCGACGACCTGCTGTTCGCCCCCGGCCAGTGGCAACTGCGCGAGACATCCCGGCCCCTGCTGGGCATGCTGGCCGAAGTGCTGGAATACGTCACCGCCGACGTGGCCATTGCCGGGCACAGCGACCCGGCCGCCGAGGGCGGCACGGACGGCGGTACGGATGGCGGCACGGGGGGCGGCGCGGCCGGATACGAACTGGCCGGGCGGCGTGCCCTGACGGTTTTGGAATATTTCGTGCAAAGAAAACTTGACCCGGCCCGGTTTTCCGTCGCGGGCTATGGTCCGGACCGGCCGTCCCTGGCGGGGCAGCCCCCGGCGCCCGGCGCGACGGGTTCATCGGACCCGTCGGCCCCATCGGGCGCATCGGGCGGCCCCGGCGATCAGCCCCGACCGCAACCGCCGGGTGGAAATTCTGGTGAAGACCACGCCGAGGCTCGGCGGATATCAGTAGCGGCCGCCGTGCGCGGCCCGGTGGGCGGCCAGTCCGCGCGCCGCAACGTCCATCTGCCCAAGGAGCGAGCGTAGTGGCGGAAGAAGCCGCACCCCCCAAGAAGAAGTCCGGCAAGCTGAAGTGGATCATCCTCGTCCTGCTGCTGTTCGTGCTGGCTGGCGCGGGCGGCGGTGCGTACTGGTGGTTCGTCATGCGGCCCGCCGCGCAGCCTGCGGAGGGCTCCCCCGAGGCGGCCAAGACCGAGGCCAAGGCCGACGCCAAGGGCGGCGAAGCCCCGGGGCGCAACGCCAAGGTGGCCAAGCTGCCCACCTTCCTGGTGAACCTGGCCGACCCCACGGGCCGCCGCTACCTCAAGCTGACCATGGAGGTGGAGGTGGGCTCCGACGCCACGGCCAAGGAACTGGAAGGGCAGTCGGCCAAGGTGCGCGACGCGGTCATCCTGCTGCTGTCCAGCAAGTCGTACGCCGACCTCGCCCCCATCGAAAGCAAGTTGCAGCTCAAGAACGAGGTGGCCGACCGCCTGAACCAGATTCTGGGCGGCCCCAAGGTGCTGCGGGTGTACATTACCGAAATGGTCATCCAGTAAGCGTTTGTCGCGCAAGAGGAATACCCATGAGTGACGGCAAGGATGTCGATCAGGATCTGCTGGCGGCCCAGTGGGCTGCCGCGCTGGAGGACGAGGACGGCGGGGATGACGCGCCCGCGTCCGCGCCCGCCGGAGCGGGCGGGGGCGACGACGACGCCCGCCTGGCCGAGGAATGGGCCAAGGCCCTGGCCAGCGAAGAGCAGACCCAGTTGAAGAAGGAAAAGGAGCAGGGCTTCTTCGCCCAGGCCGCGCGCGAGGCCAAGTTCAAGGATTTGACGGAAGAGGCCAAGTCGCCCCGGCCCGACAGCGGACGCCGCGAACTGGACTTCATCCTGGACATTCCGCTGGACGTCTCGGCGGAACTGGGCCGCACCCGCCTGCTGATCAACGAACTGCTCCAACTGGGCCAGGGGTCGGTCATCGAACTGAACAAGCTGGCAGGCGAACCGCTGGAAGTGTACGTCAACGGCAAGCTGGTGGCGCGCGGCGAGGCCGTGGTCATCAACGAGAAATTCGGCGTGCGCCTGACGGACATCATCAGCCCCATCGAACGGGTGAAGCAGCTTGCTTAACGCCACCGAGCCCGCAGTGGACGCCGCCGCGCAGGCGGAGGGCGCGGTGCGCGCCGCCATTTCGGCCAACGCCACCCTGGGCGACGCGGCCCAGGCCCTGCCCCACGCGGCAGGCCAGATGGCGGGCCGGGCCGCCGACGCCGTCAACGCCACCATCGCGCACGTCAATGCTACCGTGGGGGCCACCATGGGGGCCACCGCGGGCGCGTCGGACGGCCTTGCGGCCGCCAGCGTGCCCGCCTTTTCGTGGAGCGGGTACATCCAGGCCGTGGGCGTGCTGTTCCTGCTGGTGGGCCTGCTGTGGCTGGCCCTGTGGGCCGTGCGCCGCCACGGCGGACTGTTCCGCGCCGTGCCGGGCGCGGGCGGCTTC
>JALHHV010000200.1 GCA_022837365.1 Desulfovibrio sp.
CGGCGGGGGCCTGGTCGCCATGGTGGCGTCGGCGCGCCGGGCGCGTCACATGCGCAGGCTGACCTTTTCCGGCGACAGCCTGCGTTCCAGCCGCGCCGCGAACACCGACATGGTGTAGCAGCAGATGAAGTAGAAGAAGGCCACCGTGCCGTAGATCTCCATGGGGTGGATCATCAGGCGGTTGTTGATGCCCTGGGCCACGAAGGTCAGTTCCAGCACGCCCAGCACGAAGGCCAGCGAGGTGTCCTTGAAGATGGCGATGAACTGGCCCACAATGGCCGGGATCATCTGCTTCAGCGCCTGCGGCAGCACGATCCTGCGCATGGTTTGCAGGTAGGTGAGGCCCGTGGAGTAGGCGGCCTCCACCTGCCCGGCGGGAATGTTCTGGATGCCGGTGCGCACGATTTCGGCAAGGTAGGCCCCGGTAAAGGCCGTCAGCGCCCAGGTGGCCGACCAGAACACGTTGAGCGTGGTGCCGAACATGACCGGAATGAAGAAGTACACCCAGAAGATGACGATGATCAGCGGGTTGCCGCGAATCAGTTCGATGTACAGCAGGCAGGGGATGCGGAACACCCGGTTGGACGACGAACGCCCCACCCCCACGGCCAGGCCGATGAAGAAGCTGACCGAAATGGCGATGACCGCCATGAGCAGCGAATAGGCAAGGCCGCCAAGGCCCATGAACATCTCGTCCGGCCGCCCGTCGGGAAAGTGCCAGATGAGCAGGGCGCGCAGGTTGTCGAACACCACGTGCCACTGGAAACCCCACAGGCCCTTGCCCACCGAATAGAGCAGCCCGGCCAGCACGGCCACGAACAGCCCCTTGCCCGCCAGCACGGCGGCGCGGGCGGCGTGCCGCCCAAGCTGGTGCAGCATGGCCGCCAGCGGGGTGTAGGTGGTCTGCGCGGACGAGCGGCGGCGGGCCCGCAGGGCGCGGGTGACCGGCCGGATGAACATGCGGCGGACGAGCCCGAGCGGGGCCAGCAGCGCGTCCACCACCAGCACCGGCGCGGAGCGGCCGGGGGCGGAATCCAGCCGCAGGCGGCCGTTCACCCCGTTGAGAATGAACGAGATGACCAGCGACAGCGAAAGGTACAGCACCGTGGCGGCGCTGGTGGCCTCGAAGCCCTTGAAGGTCAGCGATTCCACCTGCTGGGCCTGCCAGGTCAGTTCCGCCACGCCCACCACCATGGCCAGCGACGAGTTCTTCATGTTGTTCAGGAACTCGCTGCCCAGCGGCGGAATGATGGCCCGGAACGCCAGCGGCAGGATGATGGTGCGCAGCACCTGGAAATAGGACAGGCCCGAGGAGTAGGCCGCTTCCAGCAGTCCCTTGGGGATGGACTGGAGCCCGGCGCGGATGACCTCCGCCATGAACGAGGCCGTGTAGACGGACAGGCCGATGGTGGCGCACCAGAACTCGAACTGGATGGAGAACAGCGCCTCGCGCGCGTTGTCGGGCAGGATGGCCGGAAAGGCGAAATACCAGAAGAACAGCTGGATGAGCAGCGGCGTGTTGCGGAAGAACTCGATGATGCAGGTGGCCGTGGCCCGCAGCGGGCGGAACAGCGAAAGCCGCGCGAGGCCCAGCATGGTGCCGAGCAGCAGGGCCAGGGCCGAACTGATCAGCGAAATGCGCACCGTGTTGGCGAGGCCCTTCAGGATTTCCGCGCCCATGACCACGCCGTAGGTCTCGTTGCGCGTGAAGAGCATGCTCCACTTGAATTCGTAGCCGAAGTCGAAGACCCAGCCGCAATAGTAGATGGCGAACGCCGCCAGCGAGATGAGGATTGCGTTCTGGACCCAGGTCTTTTCCAGCCAGTATCGGATCATGTGCCGTTCCGGAAAGGGCGCGCCGGGCCCGGCGGGGTGCGGGGGACGGCGGCGCGTGCGTGGTCGTGGTGCGTGTGCGGGCGTGCGGTTGCCGCCCGTCCGCGCGCTGGCGCGCGGGTCTTCAACAATGCGCAAGCCCGGACGGGCCGGGCTTGCGCGCAATGTTCAGCAGTGGCGAACCGTTAGGGCCACATTTCGATCTGGCCGGCCAGCGGCATTTCGAACGGGGTGCCTGGGCCGTACCACTTGTTGTAGATCTGCTTGTAGGCGCCGTCCTTCCACATGTCCTGGATGGCGGCGTTCACGGCGTCGCGCAGGGCGGAATCGTCCTGGGGCATGGCCATGCCGTAGGGTTCGTCGGACAGGAAGTCGCCCACCAGTTCGAACTGGCCGGGGGTCTTGGCGGCGTAGCCGACCAGGATGGAGGCGTCGGTGGACCAGCCGGCCACGCGGCCGTTCTGCAGCGCCTGGAAGCACTCGGATTCCTTCTGGAAGGAGATCACGTTGGCTTCGGCGTTGGGGTCGCCCGCTTCCTTCAGGGCGCGGCGCACGTTGATTTCGGACGTGGTGCCCTGCATGGTGGCGATCTTCTTGCCCACCATGTCCTTGATGGTCTTGAACTGGCCCTTCTTGGACAGGATCTTCTGGCCGTCGAAGAAGTAGGTGATGGAGAAGTCCACGGACTTGTCGCGTTCGCGGGTGTGGGTCATGTTCGACACGGAAAGGTCGATCTGGCCCGACTGCACCAGGGCGATGCGGGTCTTGTTGTTCACCTGGACGCGTTCGATCTCCACGCCCATGCGCTTGGCCACTTCGGTGGCCATGTCGTAGTCGAAGCCGCCCCATTCGCCCTTTTCATTGTAGAAGGCGCCGGGGATGGAGTCGGTCATGATGCCGATGCGGATCTTCTTTTCCTTCTGGATGCGGTCGAAGACCGGACCGGCCATGGCCACGGAGGCCATCAGCACGGTGAGGGCCGAAGCCAGTGCAAGCAGTTTGACCAAGCGCATATCCTTCTCCCTGTTTTGGGTTGCCCACGGCCCCCGCACATGCGGGCAGGCCCCTGCGGGGCTGCGGTCCCCTCGGCAAAAGGGACGGCGGGCCGACAACGGCAAGAAAGGCTCAACAGTCAAAGCGTGTTATGGCAAAGCGTGTTACGGAAACCGTGATGCGGCGAAGCTCGTGCGGCAAGGCGTGTCCCGGAAAGGTTCCGGGGCGGGTCGGCTAATGCGTCAGGATCTTGCTGAGAAATTCCCTGGTGCGGTCGTGGACGGGATTGCTGAAGAACGCCTCGGGGGTGTTCTCTTCCACCATGACGCCCTGGTCCATGAAGATGACCCGGTCGGCCACCTCGCGGGCAAAGCCCATTTCGTGCGTCACGCAGACCATGGTCATGCCCTCGCGGGCAAGCTGGCGCATGACGTCGAGCACTTCGTTGATCATTTCCGGGTCAAGGGCGCTGGTGGGCTCGTCGAAGAGCATGATGCGCGGCTTCATGGCCAGGCCGCGCGCGATGGCCACGCGCTGCTGCTGCCCGCCGGAAAGCTGGCCGGGGTAGGCGCCCGCCTTGTCGGGAATGTTCACCTTCTCCAGCAGTTCCATGGCCGTCTTCTCGGCCTCGGCGCGGGGAGTGTTGCGCACCAGCAGGGGAGCCAGGGTGATGTTTTCCAGCACGGTCATGTGCGGGTACAGGTTGAACTGCTGGAAGACGAAGCCCACCTCCGCGCGCAGCATGGTGAGGTTGGTGCGCGGGTCGTTGATGTCCACGCCGTCCACCACGATGTGGCCCTTCTGGATGGGCTCCAGCTTGTTGATGCAGCGGATCAGCGTGCTCTTGCCGGACCCGCTGGGCCCACAGATGACGACGACCTCGCCCTGCCCGATCTCCAGGGTGATATCCTGCAACACATGCAGTCCGCTGGCGTACCACTTGTGCACATGGTCGAATTTGATCACACGGTGCTCCCCGGTTCTGTCTGGGGCGGTCTGGAACGCTCCGGAAGGGCAGGCGCGGACGGCGGCCCCCCCGTGCGCCGGCATGTGCCGACGCGCCCCGCGCCTGCGAAGTAGCAGAATACGGGGGTACGGGCAACCCGTGGGCTGACGCTTTTGACATTAATGTTTCAATTCGAGGCGTTGCGTCACAAACACTGGCGGGCGGTTGGCGCAGGCCGGGGGGGGCGTGCCTCGCGCAAAATGATGCCGATTTGCGAAATTGTCAGCCCTTGGCAGGGGCGGCGCACCCGTTTCCGCGTCCGTCACCCCAGGACGGAGGGGCCGGGCTGCCGCAGGTCCAACCGGGGTCAGGTCCAACCCAGGTCAGGCCGAGCCCGCGTCAGGCTCAACCCAGATCAGGCCGGGTCCGTTGGGGGGAGCTTCGGTCCGGGGGCGGCTCAACTCAGGGCCGGGGCGTCGCAGGGCAGCAGAAGGTAGAAGGCGTTGCCGCCTTC
>JALHHV010000201.1 GCA_022837365.1 Desulfovibrio sp.
GCCGACGATCTGTCCCTGCGCCCCCACCGCCACGTGCACCTGGCCGGGCAGATCACCGGCGTGGAAGGCTACGTGGAATCCGCCGCCTGCGGCCTGTGGCTGGGCATGCTGCTGGCCGCCCGCGCCCTGGGCCGCCGTCTGCCCGCCCCGCCCACGGACACCGCCTTGGGCGCGCTGCTCCACCACCTGCACACCCCCGCCAAGAACTTCCAGCCCTCCAACGTCAACTTCGGCCTGATGCCCGAACTGACCCAGCGCGCCAAAAAACGCGACCGCAAGGCCCTGTACGCCGAACGCGCCCGCGCCAGCTTCGCCGCGTGGATGGAAAACGTGCCGGGGTTGGAGAAGTAGCTAGGAAAAAATACAAACCGGGGAAGGGGACGCTTTAACAAGCGTCCCCTATTGAAAAGTTTTGGAAGGAGGGGGTGGGGTTCGGGGCGGGGGAGGAGAACCTTTTCCAAAAGGTTTCCTCCCCCGCCCCGATTCGCATTTTTTCTTCCTTAGAAACCCCGTGCCTCCACATCCTCCAGCAGGGCGGCGTGGTCGTGCTGGCGCAGGGTATCGAAGCCAGGGCGGGCGTAGCGGTACTGGAGCTTGTACATGTTGGCCCAGGCATTGGAGAACTGGGCGGGGTCGGTCCAGGCGGAGCGGCCGGTGCGCTTCATGTGGCGCACGGCCAGATGGCCCTGATAGACGGGCAGGTCGCCGCGCAGGCTGCGGCGCAGGTCGTGTTCCAGGTCGTCGTACTGGCTGGGGGCATAGCGCAGGTCGAAGGGGCCCACGGCGTCGAACACGGCGCGGCGGAACAGGTGGCAGCAGCCGGTGACGGACACGCACGGGCGCTGGTAGGAAAACTGGCCGAAATCCAGTTCCTGCAAATGCAGGTCGGACACGGAGAAACGGCGGCGGTAGCCGGGGGCGTTCTCGGGCGCGGCGGCCATGTCGCCGCCGGGGTCCAGATGCAGGTCCACGGACTGGAGCAGCATGGGCACGGCGTGGTCCACCACGCGGCAGCCGTGCACGTTGGCGGCGGGATGGGCGGCCATGGACGCGCCGAACAGGCGCAGCCAGTCAGGCGGCACGGTGGCGTCGTCGTCCAGAAAGGCCACCCAGTCGCAGGCGCGGACTTCCGGCAGGGTCAGCAGCCAGTTGCGGGCGGCGGGCGCGCCGATGTTCAGCGGCAGGGTGACGGTGAGCAGCCGTTCGCCCAGACTTCCGCCGGGACGGTTGGGTGTGCGTTCCGCCCAGCGGGCCAGCACCTCGGGGGTGGCGTCGGTGCAGCCGTTGTCCAGCACCACCACGCGGGCGTCGCCAAGGTCCGAGGCGGCCACCGAGGCCAGGGCCTCGTCGATGCATTCGGCCTTGTTCCAGGTATAGAACAGCACCGCGCCGCGTCCGGCGGGCAGATCGCCCGGCAGGTCGCGGCCGCGCGCCACGTCGTCCAGCCGCAACAGCAGGTTGACCTGCCACGGCCGGGCGTCGGCCGCCGCGCGCCACAGGGCCAAAGCGGCGTCGCGGTCGCCCGCGCGGTACAGGGATTCGGCGTGCCGGACCCTCCACGTGACCAGCGGCAGGGCCTTGCACGCGGCCGCGTACAGGGCGGCGGCCCCGGCCATGTCCCCGCGCGCGAAGGCCACGTCGCCGCGCAGGGCGGCGACAACCGGCGCGGGCACGCCACCCCCATCCCGTAATCCGGAAGGCAGTCCGGCCAGCCACGCGTCCAGCCACTGATGACGGGCCTCGGTCATGCCCACCACCATGGCCTGCCGCAGCCAGAAGGTGTTGCCCGGCTGGGCGCGGCGCTGGCGGTCCAGCAGGCGGCACGAGGCGTCGGCGTCGCGCTGCTGGAGCAGTTGGACGAGTTGGCGCACCTCGGCCTCGGGCGGGGGCGCGTCCAGAGCCGCCAACAGTTCCGCCACCCGGAACACCGGTGTGGGCAGGAACGGCCGGGCCTTGTGCAGCGCGGCCAGTTGCCCGGCCGTACGCCCGTCCAACGGGTCGGCCTCCCACGCTGCGCACAGGGCGTCGGCCCCCAGGGCGAACAGGCCGGCGGGGCCGTACGCGGAACCTTCCGGCGTATTCATGGCCGCAAGGGCCATCTCGGCAATGCCGACAAGGTGCAGTTGCCCCACCCCGCCCTTGAGCAGGGCGGCGGCGAGGTCGCCGGGCAGATCACGCCAGCGGGGGCGGGCAAGGGCGGGAGAGGTCACGGTGGCTCCGGCGGGTTCAATTGACATTCCGGGCGTTACCGCCCACAGTGCCGCATCGGCCGATCCGCGCGCCGCAACCGCCGCGCGCGTTTCGGCGCGTTGTATCCCGCCAACCCGCATCCCCGCAACACGCATGGCGCATCCGCACGGCATCCCCGCCCCCGACCCGGCCCAGGCCCCCGCGCAGCTGGCCGCCCTCATGGACCGCGTGCCCACGTGGGAATGCGGCGCGCTTGGCGTGGACAACCAGTACCGCCTGGCGCGCGGGGCCATCGAAAACGCGGAGGGCCACCCCGGCGTGGTGGCCGCAGGGGTGGGCATGGCCCTGTGGGGCTGGCGCGACAACCCGCTGGACACTCGCCTTGCCGCCTTGCTGCGCGCCATCATGGAGGACGCCCCGCAGGCGTTCGACCCGGCGTTGCGCGAGTTGATGACCCGCCTGCACGACAGGGTACGCGTGCCCGCCGACTTCGGTGCGCTGGACGCGGCCCTGAATCTTCACCCGACCGGGCACGGCGGCCCGGCGGCCGCTCCGGGCCGGGTGATGCTCGACGTGGTGCTGCCCCGCCTGGCGGACCCGGCGCACGGGCTGTTCTGGCTGGCGCGCGGCGTGGCGTGGTGCGTACGCCACGAAAATTCCGTGGGGGCGACCGCTGACGGCCCCCCCCCCCCTGTTTCCTCAGTCGCGGATGACACCGCGCTGGAAACATTGTTGCGCGCCGCTACGACCCTGCCCGGCGAACTGACGCTGCCAGCCATTCTGGCAGACCGGCTGCGCGCCGAATGGGCGGTGCGCCGCCTGGACGCTGCCGACGCGCTGCGGCGGCTGGACGAATTGGCGGAACTGGACGCCTCCCCCGCCGGACCATCTCCCTTTTCCCCGTGGTACGCGCTGCGCCGCGCCGAACTGCTGGCCCGGCTGGGACACCCGGCCGACGCCGCCGCCCTGCTGCTGCCCCTGTGGCGCGCGGCCCCGTACCATCCCAACCTCACCCTGGCCCTGCACGAACTGCTGCACCCGCTGCCCGCGCCACCGGCGGACATGGCTCCCCCCGCCATCCTGCTGTACAGTTGGAACAAGTGCGACCTGGCGGCGCAGACCCTGCGCTCGCTGCGTTCGGCAGGGTTCCGTGGCGCGCCGGTCTTCGCGCTGGACAACGGCTCGCAGGACGGCACCGAGGACATGTTCCGGGCCATGGCGGCGGATTGGGGCTCTCCGTTCACGGTGGTGCGCCTGCCGGTGAACGTGGGCGCCCCCGCCGCCCGCAATTGGCTGCTTTCGCTGCCGGAAGTTCGCCAACGCGACCACGCCGTGTTCCTGGATGACGACGTGCTGCTGGAACCCGGCTGGCTGGACGGCCTGCTGGCCGTGGCCCATACTCGTCCCGGCTGGGGGGCCATCGGCTGCGCGGTCACCGACCACACCCCGCCGCACGCGCTGCAATGCGCCGACTTTTTCGCCCTGCCGCCGGACATGGGCACCCGCAGCTTCGCCGACCTTGACGAGCACTGGCATATCCACGGCAACTCGGCAGGCAACGCAGACACCCTGCTCACCGCCTACACCCGGCCGTGCCTGTCCGTTTCCGGCTGCTGCCACATGGTCTCCATGGCTTCCGTGCAACAGGTGGGCGCCTTCGACGTGCGCTTCAGCCCCAGCCAGTTCGACGACCTGGAACGGGACATCCGCTGCACGCTGGCCGGACTGCCGGTGTGGTACGCGGGCACGGTGCGGGTGCGCCACATGCAGCATTCCAGCCTGCGCCAAGCCACCAGGCAACCGCATCAAGCTGGAACACCTGCACCCGGCGAACAAGGCAAAGCAGGCGCGCGAGGCGTCCGCCGCGCTGGCCCGGCAGGACCTGCTGCGCAAGGCCGCCGCGCTGGCGGCCCTGCCCTCGCCGAATGCCGGGTAGCCGTCCCGCAACCTCTTCCACCCGCTGCCACCGCGCCCCGTGCGCGCACGAGTCCTCTCCGCATGACCACCAAAGCCCCCCTCGTCTCCGTCGTCATCCCCGCCTGGAACCTCTGGGACCTCACGCGCGGCTGCCTGGAAGCGCACACGCCCGGCGGCGTGCTGGAGGTCGTGGTGGTGGACAACGGCTCCACCGACGCCACGGCCACCGACCTCGAACCATTGGGGCGCGCCCTCTTCGGCGATCTGTTCCGGGCCGTGCGCCTGCCGGAAAACAGGGGCTTCGCCATAGCCAGCAACCTTGGCGCGGCCCAGGCCCGCGCGGACCGGCTGCTGTTCCTGAACAACGACACCCTGGTCACCCCCGGCTGGCTGCCGCCCCTGCTGCGCGCGCTGGACGACGACGCCCGGCTGGGCGCCGTGGGGCCGCTGCTGCTCTACCCGGACACCGACCGCGTGCAGCACTGCGGCATCGCCTTCACGCCCTCGCTGTCCACCGAGCACCTCTACGCCAACTTCCCCGCCGCGCACCCGGCGGTGGCCGCGCGGCGGCCGTTGCAGGCCATCACCGGCGCGGCCCTGCTCATGGGGCGCGGGTTGTTCGCCGACTGCGGCGGCTTCCACGAAGGGTACCTGAACGGCAGCGAAGACCTGGAACTGTGCTGGCGCATCCGTGAACAGGGGCTGAAGGTGGCCTGCGTGCCGGAAAGCCGGGTGTACCACCTGGAAAGCCGCACCCCCGGCCGGCGCGACCACGACACGGCCAACGCCGCCCGGCTCAACCGGCGCTGCTCCGGCTGCTTCGGGCCGGACCTGCACAAGCTGGCCCGGCGCGACGGCTTCGAACTGGCCCTGACCCCGTGGCTGGAAACCTACCTGACCCTGCCCGCCGCGCGCGCGGCGGAACTGCTGGCGGCCCACGCCGATTTCGAGCCCGGCCGCTGCTGGCAGGCCCTGCAGGCCGACCCGCTGTGGCAGCCCGGCTACGAACTGCTGGCCGCGTTCCTGGAGGCCCACGGCAGATACCTGGAAGCGTCCGGCGTGCGGCTGCTGCACTGCTATTTCTTCCCCAGCCTGCCGGGGTACCGCCGCCTGGCCCTCGTGGCGGCGCAGGCGGGCAACCCGGACCTGGCCGGGCAGGCCGCCCGCAAGATCGAGCACGTCACCGGCCTGCTGGAGGA
>JALHHV010000202.1:0-1962 GCA_022837365.1 Desulfovibrio sp.
CGGTACGCCATCCCTTCTTCCATGTACTGGAAATCGTGGTGCGTTGTCCCCCCCTGCTCCAGCCCCGGCTGCACCGGGTCGGATTCGGGCGCGCCGCAGGCCATGCGGTCCAGCAGGAACAGCGCGCCCGCCTTGTCGATGGGCCGGTTGCCGGAGCCGCACTTGGGCGAGTGCACGCACGAGGGGCAGCCGGTTTCGCACGGGCATTCGGCCATGGCGGCGCGGGTGGCCCGGAACAGCGCTTCGGCGTCGGCAAAGGCGGCGCGGGTCAGCCCGGCCCCGCCCGGCAGGCCGTCGTAGATGAACACGGCGGGGCGGCCCACCTGCGGGTGCATGGGGGTGGAGATGCCGCCCAGGTCGTTGCGGTCGGTCATGACCAGCAGCGGCAGGATGCCGATGGCGGCGTGCTCCAGCGCGTGGATGGCTCCCATGAAGTGCAGCAGTTCGTTCTCGGTGGCGATGCGCGCGGCGTCGGGAATCTCGAACCATAGCCCCTCGGTCTCGAAGACGAAGGGCGGCGCATCCAGCGGCACCACGGACAGCAGCCGCTGGCCGGACACGCTGCGCTTCTCGTACCCGGTGATGGTTTCGGTCACGCGCAGCTTGCCGAGGAACACGCGGGTGCCGCAGGCCACGCACTGGTCGTGGATGTCCAGGATTTCCGTAGTCTTGTTGCCGCGCACGCGGGTGAACCACGACACGCGGGCCTGCTCCGCCACCACCTTCTGCGCGCCGGGGTCCAGCCGGGTGACCACCCAACTGCGGCCCCGGTGCAGGTACACCGCGCCGGGGTGGGTTTCGCGGTAGGCGCGGTGACCGTCCACGCTGCCGATGATGACGCCGTCGCCGTCCTCGATGGTGAAGGTGTTGCCGCTGCCGCGCAGGTCCACGTGGCGGTGCGGCCGCTTGCGCGCGGCCAGCAGCGTGGCGCCGTCGGCGCTGCGCAGCACCAGCCCTTCGGATTCCAGTTCCGCCAGCGCGGCGGCGGCCCCCGGCGCGGCCAGCCACGGCTCGTCGGCAGGAAGGGGAAGCTCCGCTGCCGCGCATTCGATGTGCCGCTTGGCGATGACCGGGTTGTCCGGGTTGACCACGGCATGCTCGGCGGGCCGGTCGAAGAACTCGTCGGGGTGCCGCACGAAGTACTGGTCCAGCGCGTCTTCCCCGGCCACCAGCACCACGGCAGACTCCTGCCGGGCGCGGCCCACCCGGCCCCCGCGTTGCAGGGTGGACATGACCGTTCCGGGGTAGCCCACCAGGATGCACAGGTCCAGCCCGCCGATGTCTATCCCCAACTCCAGCGCGCTGGTGGAAATGACCGCCAGCAGGTCGCCCCCGGACATGCGCGCCTCGATGTCGCGCCGCTCCTCGGGCAGGAACCCGGCACGGTAGGCGCTGATGCGGTCGCGGTACGGCCCGGCCTTTTCCGCCGCCCACATGCTGATGAGTTCGGTCATGCGCCGCGACTGACAATAGACAATGGTGCGCAAGCCCCGCGCCAGGGCAGAGCGCAACAGCTGGATGGCCGCCGTGGACGGGCTGTCGTCCGGGTTCACGAACACGAAGTGCCGCAAGCCCTGCGGCGCGCCACTTTCTGTGATGACTTCGATGGAAGATGCGCCGGAGTTTGTGCAGGGGGCGCTGCCCCCTGCACCCCCGCAAGGGGGCATGGCTCCCTTGACCCTTTCTACGGAATCAGCACGCACTTCGTGCGCACTGATTCCGGTGGGGTGGGCAGCGTTTTTTTCAACCCTATTGAAAAATTTGGGGGGGAGGGGTTCGGGGAGGGAGACCCTTTTTAAAGGGTCCCCTCCCCGTTCCAGTCTTTCAGCACCCATAGCCTCGGCGGGTATCCCCAACCCGGTCAGGTTGGCGGCCAGTTCGCCGGGGTTGCCCACGGTGGCGGAGCAGAACACGAAGGCGGGGTGCGCGCCGTAGCGGGCGCACACGCGCAGCAGGCGGCGG
>JALHHV010000202.1:1994-9589 GCA_022837365.1 Desulfovibrio sp.
TGCAGCATTTCCGGGTTGGTCAGCAGCACGGTGGGCGGGTTCTGGCGGATCTTGCGGCGGAAATGGTCGGTGGTGTCGCCGTCGTAGATGGCGGCGCGGGGGCGGGCGTCGGCGGGCCACGCGGCGGTGAGGTTGTTGAAGGTGGAAAGCTGGTCCTGGGCCAGGGCCTTCAGCGGGAACAGGTACAGGGCGCGGGCGTCCGGGTCGGACAGAAAGCGCTCCAGCACCGGCAGGTTGTAGACGTGGGTCTTGCCGCTGGCCGTGGGCGTGGCGACGACGACATGCCGTCCGGCGCGGATCAGGTCGGTGGCGCGGGCCTGATGGGTGTACAGGTCGCCGATTCCGTTGCGGGCCAGGATGTCGCGGATGGCCTTGGGCCACGGGCGGCGGTTGGGGGCGTGGGCGGCCTCGCGCGCGGGCAGGGCGCGGTGGTGGGTGACCTGTCGCCCGAAGGGCGAGGCCAGCAGCGCGGTGATGTAGTCGCGCACGGGGTTGTCCGCGTCGAAGTCGAAGGGGGGACGCGGCGCGGCGGGGGTATGGTCCTGTCCCGGAATGCCGGGTGATTCCGGAACGTCTGGTGATTCCGGGAAATCTGGGGAGTGGGGCATGGGCTGGGGATGCGCCCGGCGGGCCGGGGGCGGGTTGCGAACGGGGGCGGAATGCGCGGGGCCACGGGGGGCCTTGCCTCGACGTAGGGCAGGGGGGCGGGGTTGTCAACGTGGCCGGGCGGGCGGGGACGGCGCCATGAAAAAAAGGGCAGGCCATGGGCCTGCCCTTGTGCGTTGGCGTAACGGCGGGGAACTAGTCTTCGGTCCCTTCGCCCTTGTCCTTCTTTCTGTCCTTGCGGCCGGACGTGTCCTTGCCGCCCTTTTCGGGCTTGTCCTTTTTCTTGTCCGGCTTGGCCTTTCCGTCCTTTTCGGATTTCTCGGCCTTGTGGCCCGTTGCCTTTTCCGGCTTGTCGGCCTTTTTCAGGGCCACGTCCAGGTCGATGTCGGACACGTCCTCCACGTCGGCACAGCCGAGGGGGGCAATGTGGTCGCGGCCGGGCAGGTTGGCCACCTCGTCGCAGGCGGCCACGGTTTCGTCGTCGGGGATGCGCCAGGATATTTCGAGCGAAAACTTGCCCCGCCCGTCGCGGATCTTGGCTTCCACGTCGACGTCCACGGCCTCCGGCGGGCTGAGCACCATGGTCTCGTCGCCCTTCTGGACTTTCAGGCAGCGTTCCTTCAGCCCTTCGGCCAGCGCCTCGACGACGCCCGCCGCGTCCGCGCAGAGCAGCCGGGTACTCAGGGATATCTTCTGCTTTTCCATGGGGCACCTCCGTGGTGCGGTTTGTCGTCCTTATCGACTATGCGGCGACGGTGACCACCCGTCAAGGTAGGGGAAACGCACGGGGACTCGGAAGTTGGGAATATATCCCACCCAAATAAAAAGTTTGGGGGGAGCGGCAGCCGTTATGTGAGCGCGTAGATCGACCCGAAGGGCGCGAAGCGTGGCCGTTGGCGAGCTTGCGAGCCCTACGGCCATCGTACGCAACGCGCGAACATTACGGATGGCGACAGCAGCGCTGGGGTCCGGGGGAAGGAGACCCTTTGCCTCAGCCGTTAGGCGAGCTTGCGAGCCTTACGGATGAGGACCGCAGCGCGTCAAAGGGTCCCTTCCCCCGTTTCATCTTTCCTGTTTAATGCCCCGTGATATTGTACTTCTTCAGCTTGTATTGCAGCAGGCTCTTGGAGATGGCGAGCAACTCGGCGGCCTTGACCTGCACGAAGTCGGCGCGGACCAGGGCGCGGCGGATCAGGGCGGCCTCGATGCGCTCCAGGGTGTCGGCCAGGTCGAGTTGCACGGGCAAGAGGTCCACGGCGCTTTTCAGTTGCGCCTCTTCGTCGCGCAGTTCCGGGGGCAGATCGTCCACACGGATGGTGTCGCCGGAGACGAGCACGAGGCAGCGTTCCACCACGTTCTGCAACTGGCGGATGTTGCCGGGCCATTCGTAGCCGGTCATGTAGTCCAGGGCTTCGGGGGTGAAGGTCTTGGGGGTGACGCCGTTCTCGCGGGCCAGCTTGTCGGATGTCCTCGCGGCGTTCGCGCAGGGGCGGCAGGGCGATGTGCACCACGTTGAGGCGGTAGTACAGGTCTTCGCGGAAATTGCCCTTTTCCACCTCTTCCTGAAGGTTCTTGTTGGTGGCGGCCACCACGCGGATGTCCACCTCGACTTCTTCGGTGCCGCCCACGCGCTCGAAGCGGCGTTCCTGCAACACGCGCAGCAGCTTGACCTGCAACTCCGGGGTCAGTTCGCCGATCTCGTCCAGGAACAACGTGCCGCCGCCCGCCTGCTCGAAGCGGCCCCGGCGCATGGCCACGGCCCCGGTGAACGATCCCTTCTCGTGGCCGAACAGTTCGCTTTCCAGCACGCCGGGGTTCAGGGCCATGCAGTTGACCGAGACGAACGGCCCCTTGTTGCGGGGCGAGGAAAAGTGAATGGCCCGCGCCACCAGTTCCTTGCCGGTGCCCGATTCGCCGGAGATGAGCACCGTGGAGCGGCTGGGCGCGGCCCGGTCGACCATGGCCAGGGTTTCGCGGATGGCCCTGCTTTTGCCGATGATCTGGTGCATGCCGTAGCGTTCTTCCAGATTTTCGCGCAGCACGCGGTACTGGCGGTGCATGCGCGCAAGCTCTGCGGCGTTGTGCACGGACAGCAGCAGTTCGTCGTTGGAGAAGGGCTTGGTGATGTAGTCGAACGCGCCGTACTTCATGACCTCCACCGCGCTTTCGATGGAGCCAAAGGCGGTCATGATCAGCACGGGGATGTGCGGCCAGTTCTTCTTGACCTGTTCCAGCACTTCGCGCCCGGTGATCTTCGGCATCTTCATGTCGGTGACGATGACGTCGACCTCCGACTCTTCCAGAAAGGCGAGGCCGGTCTCCGGGTCGTTGAGCGCGGTGACGGTGTAGCCCGCGTCGGACAACAGGGCTTCGAGCACGAGCAGGTAGTTCTTCTCGTCGTCGAGCACGAGCAGATGCGTCTTGTCGTTCATGGCGATTCCGGTTGCGGTGTCGTGGCGCCGGGCGCGCGGCGCGGCGGTGCCGGGGAAGGCCCAAGGGACAGAAAATAGGGCCGGATGGCCGCGCGCGCAACCCGTGAGAGGGCGTTTGCCCCCAATCGGGGGCTATTCGCTGCGCAGGGGCAGGCGCACGTACACCACGGCGCCGCCCTCGGGCGCGTTGTCGATGCGCAGGCTGCCGCCGTGGCTGGTGATGATGGAGTTCACGATGGGCAGGCCAAGGCCGGTGCCGTCATCCTTGGTGGTGAAGAACGGGTCCAGCAGCCGTTCGCGGTTGGCCGGGTCGAAGCCGGGGCCGCTGTCGCGGAAGGCGAACTCGGCCTCGTCGCCGTCGCGGCGGGCGGTGACGGTGACCGAGCCGGGGCCGTCCATGGCCTGCAACGCGTTGACCATGATGTTGTAGAACGCGCGGTACAGCAGGTCCCCGTCGCCGGAAACGGCGATGCCCGGCTCCGTCTCGCGGGTCACGGCGACCTCGCGGCGGGCCAGTTCGCCCTCCAGGAATCCCAGCACGCGGTCGAGCACGCCGTCCGTCTCCACCGGGTCCTGCCGGGGCTGGCGGGGCCGGGCGTAGTCCAGGAAGTCGTTGACCGTCTGGCTGAGCCGCTTGGCCTCGTCGTAGATGGCTTCAAGGATGCGCGCGGTGACCGGGTCGGAACTGCTGGGGCGTTTCAGCAGCAGTTCCGCGCTGGAGCGGATGATGCCCAGCGGGTTGCGCTCCAGGCGCTGCTTTTCCTGCATGCGTTCGGCCATGACCCGTTCGGCCCGGCGGATGAACACCAGCAGCATGCCGAACAGCACCAGCGACGAAAGGCTGGCCGTGCCGATGATCAGCCACTGGAAGGCGATGATGGCCCGGGTGTCGTTGGTGATGTCCTGGGTCATCTCCAGCACGCCCATGATGGGGCTGTCGTCGTCATCGTCGATGCGGCCCAGGCGGTTTTCCACGCGCAGGGGGTAGGTGGTGCGCAGGATGAAGCTGCCCGGCTCCAGCCGGGGGGTGAACAGGGCCTGCCAGAACGAGATGTCCGCGTCGATGGTGTAGCTGGGGTCCTCGTCGCGCAGGGCCACGGTGATTTCCGGCCCGGCCAGGTCGGTGCGGCCAAGGTCCGCGCGGTCGGTGGAATACGACACGATCTTGCCGTGGTCGTAGATGCGCACCCGCGAGACCTGCAACCCGTGGATCACCGACTGCACCAGCTGGTCCAGCCGTTCGTACTGCACGGGCTGGCGCAGGGCGATGCGCCCGAAGCCCACCAGCGTGGGCAGGGTGAAGCGCCGGTATATCTGGTGGTTGAGGTTTTCCGCCAGCAGCGAGGCGAATTCCTGCTGCTTGCGGAACATGGTGTTGCGCGCCGAATCGGTGATGATCACGGACATCACTATGCTGGTGGCCAGGATGAGCACCAGCGACACCCACGACAGGAAGCGGGCGAAGCCGAAGGGCAGCCCCCCCGGCAGTTCGAAACGGCGCGGCACCGGCTAGAACTCCTGCGACTGTCCGGCCCGGCCGAGGAAGGCGGCAAGGTCCGCCTCTTCCGCCGGGTAGCCGGGCGCGCCCAGCCGGGCGTTGGCAAGGCGCTTGCCGAGCTCCACGGCGGGCTGGTCCAGCGGGTTGATGTTCATGAGCCAGCCGGTGAACAGGGTGGCCAGTTCCAGCAGGCCCATCAGGCGGCCCGCCGCCGCCTCGCCGGTGTGGCCCATGCGCAGTTCCACAAGGGGCACGCCCTGCCCGGCAAGGGCCATGCGGGTGCCCAGGCCCTCGGCGTCCAGCAGTTCGCCGAAGCGGCGGCCTTTCAGGAAGGCCCACTTGTCCGGCAGGCTGGCCGGGAAGGGGCGGCCCTGCGGCAGGCCGGGGCAGGTCAGGAACAGGCAGCCCTTGTCGCGCGGGCCGTCCAGAAACATCTGTTGCAGGGAATGCTGGTCGGTGACGCCCACGGCGGGCAGGGGCATGGTGCCCTTGCCTTCCTTGCCCAAGCTTTCGGCCCACAACTGGGCGAACCATGGGCCGAACGGCGCCCACAGCGGCACGTAGCAGAAGAAGATGAGCTGCGAATAGCCCGCGTCGGCCAGGGCCATGTTCCACAGGGCCAGTTGCCACGCGGGGTGGCCGGGCAGGGCGTGGGCCGGGTCGGCCACCAGGTCCGCCCCGGCGGCCTGCGCGCCGTCCAGCAGCCCGCGCCAGTCCAGCCCCATGAACGCGGCGGGCACCAGCCCCACGGCGGAGAGCACGGAATAGCGGCCGCCCAGATGGTCGGGCACGGGCAGCGAGGCGAGGTTCGCCGTCTGCGCCTCTTGCCGCAGGAAGCCCGCCTTCTCGTCGGTGACCACCAGCATGTGCTCGCGCCAGGCGTTGCCCAGCGTTTCGCGCAGCCATTCCTTGGCCAGGAAGTACTGGGCCAGCGTCTCGATGGTGCCGCCCGACTTGCTCACCGCCACCACCAGGGTCTGTTCCGGCGGCAGGCTGGCGAACCACGCCTCCAGCGTGTCGGCGTCCACGTTGTCCGCGATCCACAGCCACGGGCCGTCGTGGCCGGGCCGGTCCTGCCGGGGAAAGAACGCCTTCTGCAACGCCCGCGCGCCCAGCGCCGAGCCGCCAATGCCCAGCAGCACCATGTGGCGGTAGCGGGACAGGGTGGGCTGGAGCGCGGCAAGGCCCGCTTCCAGCGCGTCGCGGTACGGCATGTCGATGAACGGCAGGTGCCCGGCGGCCAGTTCCGCCTTCAGGCGGTGGGCCATCTCGCCCTTGTGCAGGTCGTGCGCGGAGGCGGCGTCGGGGGCCAGGCGGCCCAGCGGCGCGGCGGGCCAGGCGTTGGTCCAGTCGAGGCGGTGGGGCTGGGGCATGGTCATGCTCCTTGCGGGCCGGGGAAAAGGCCCATGCGTGCGTGCCGGTGATGCGCGGCGGGGCCGCGCCATGCATGAGGCGAACATTCGCGGATGCCGCGCCGCCGCGCGGGCGGGACTAGGGACGCGGGGGACGCGGCGGGCGAAGCGGCGGCATGCCCCGGCCGGTCGCGTGCGCGAACCGCGCGGGACATGCCGCCGTCATATCGTACTTTCCGGCGAAGGGCGAGGCCGGTGCGCAACGCGGGAAGCTATCCGAACAGGACCTTGGCGACCTTGTCCAGCGCGATCATCAGCGTGTCGTCGGACACCGCGTACGAGAAGCGCAGGCAGGCGTCGTCGCCAAAGGCCGCGCCCGGCACCAGCGCCACGTTGGCCTGCTCCATGATGTAGGTGCACAGGCTGGCCGAGTCGGGCAGGGCCGGGGTGAACAGGGCGCTCATGTCCGCGAACAGGTAGAACGCGCCGTCGGGCCTGGGGCAGACCACGCCCGGCCACGACGAAACCACCCCGTGGGCCAGGTCGCGCCGGCGGCGGAAGGCTTTCTTCATTTCCTCCACCGCGTCGTAGGGGCCGGTGAGGGCGGTCAGCGCCGCCTTCTGGGCCACGGAGCAGATGTTCGAGGTGGACTGGCCCTGGATCTTGGTCATGGCCTTGATCAGGTCGGGGTGGGCCAGGGCGTAGCCCACGCGCCAGCCGGTCATGGCGAAGGTCTTGGCCAGGCCGTTGACCACGGCCACGTTCTCGGGGTGGCGTTCCCACCAGTCGCACACGCTGACGGCCTCGGCCGGTTCGTACACCAGCCGGTCGTAGATTTCATCGGAGATCACGAACAGGTCGCGCGCGATGGCCCATTCCATGATGGCGTCGGTTTCCGCGCGGGAATAGCAGGCCCCTGTGGGGTTGGAGGGCGAATTCAGCAGCAGCGCGCGGGTCCTGGGGGTGACGGCGCGGTCGAGTTCCTCGGGCGTGACCTTGAAGCCGCGCTCCGCCGGGGAGGCCACCGGCACCGTCACGCCGCCCGCCAGTTCCACCAGCGCGGGGTAGCTCACCCAGTAGGGGGCGGGCACCAGCACTTCGTCGCCGGGGTTGAGCAGGCACTGGAAGAGGTTGTACAGTGCCTGCTTGCCGCCGTTGGTGACCACCGTGGCTTCCATGGGGGCCTCCACCCCGTAGAACCGCGCGAAGTAGCCGCACACCGCCTGGCGCAGTTCGGGAATGCCCGGCACCTGGGTGTAGCGGGTGAAGCCTTCGTCGATGGCGGTCTTGGCCGCCTCGCGCACGTGTTCCGGGGTGGGGAAGTCGGGCTCGCCCACGGCAAGGCTGACCACCTGCACGCCCTTGGCCTTGAGTTCCAGCGCCTTGGCGTTGACGGCCAGGGTGGCCGAGGGCTTGATGCGGGTGAGACGGTCGGAGATTCTCATTACGGTGCGTCCTGTTCGCGTGGTATGATGTGCGCGGCCGCGCGGCTTTTTACGTCGTGCAGGCCGCACCCGTTCCGGCCGGGCCGCGTCTGCTCTCGGCGGCTGGTTACCAGCTTACGGGGCGACTGTAAATTGGGGAAACATCAAAACATACCGGCAGGATGCGCGCGGAGTGGTCCGTGCCGTGCCGCACGGTGCGCAGTATGCGCCAACCTGCCGTAAGGAAAGACGATGTCAGGGGATGGAAAGCGACGCGGAAAAG
>JALHHV010000203.1:0-3981 GCA_022837365.1 Desulfovibrio sp.
AGGCCGGGGGGCACCACCATCAGGAACACGCTGCGCCAGCCGAAGTGGTCGGTGGTGTAGCCGCCCAGCACCGGGCCGATGGACAGCCCCGCATAGGTGAACGCGGACACGATGCCGATGACCCGGCCGCGCAGTTCCGGCGGGTAGGCCGCCGCCACCAGCGCCAGGCTGCCGGACAGCATCATGGCCGCGCCGATCCCCTGCACGAAGCGCAGGGCCATGACCAGTTCGACCGAGGGCACCAGCCCCAGCAGCAGGGTGATGCCGGTGAACACGGCAAGGCCGGGCAGCAGCACCCGGCGCTGCCCCACGATGTCGCCAAGGCGGCCGCAGGCCAGCATGCTCATGGCCAGGGCCAGGGCGTACAACTGCTCCACCAGGCCCAGCTGCACGGCGGACGCGCCAAGGTCGCGCCCCAGCGAGGGCAGGGCCACGCCCACGGCGGTGAGCATGAACGGCACCATGAACTGGGCGATGCACACGGTGGCCAGCACCATGCCCGGCGAACCGGCATGCCCCAGCCGTACCGGCGTGAACTGCATTGCGACACCTCGCGGCAAACGGAATGAAGCGGGACGGAAGGTAGTACCTACGACCGCCCACCGTCCGTGTCCACCCCGGCGGCAGCGCCGCTTTCACCCGCGGCCATGGCTTGTTCCACCAGCAACGCGCCCAGGTCGCGGGCGCGGGCACAGTCCTGCGGAAACACCTCTTCGCGCCGTTTGGCCTTGGCCACCGGGTCCCAACTGGTGGAGACGTACTTGGAATAGTCGTCGAACTGGAAGGTGTCGGAGCACAGGAACAGTTCGCAGCTGCCGAAGATCTTGCGGCTGACCGCCCAGGTGGCCTTTACCGCGCGGTCCATGTGGTAGTCCGGCATTTTCTCCTCGGGGATGTTCATGGTGTACACCAGCCCCGTGGGCAGCGGACGCGGGAACAGCGCCTTGTACCCCGGCGTGTAGGACAGGTACGGGAACAGCAGCCGTTCCAGGAACGAGCGCATCTCGCCGGTTTCGGTATAGAAGTAGATGGGCGAGCCCAGCAGCAGCACGTCGGATGCCGCCACCCGCTCCAGGATGGGCGTCAGGCCGTCCTTCACCGCGCAATGGCCGTAGCTCTTGCCGCCGATCTTCTTGCACGCGAAACAGCTGATGCAGCCCTTGTAGTCGTGTTCGTACAGATGCACCAGTTCGGTGGCGGCGGGGCGGCCCGCCTGCGCGGCCCGTTCCGCCGCGCCCTCCAGCGCGTGGTGCAGCAGGGTGGCGGTGTTCCATTTCTTGCGCGGGCTGCCGTTGATGGCGATGATGTTCATGGCGCTCCTGCCCGGCGGGCGGTTGCGGGTTGCGGAAAAGGCCATGGTGCCCGCTGGTGGGGAAAAGGCAAGAACTGTCCGCGAGGGTAGATAGTCACCTTTCGGGAACCATGCCGGACGGACGAAAAGACCATTCGGCGCTATTTCAGCGCCTTCTGAAGGTCATACGCCAACTCCACGATGTCCTCGCCCACGCGCAGGGTTTCGGCGATGCCCCGCGAATACATGAACTGCGGGCCGTGCACGTGCACCAGAATGTCCAGGTCCTGCACGAAGCGCAGCTGGCGGGCCGCGTCGTCGGCTCCGCCGCGCGCCTGGGCGGCCACGGCGGCCTCGATGCGGGCGCGCAGGCGGTCGCGTTCCCCCTCGCGCAGCATGTGCAGCAGGCTGTCCAGCACGCGGTCCAGTTCCGGGTCGCGGGGCGCGTCGTCCTGCCTGATGTCCGGTTCCATGTCTCGTTCTCCCATGGCGCTACCCCCTGCGGTAGTCCGCCGTGTCGATGTGCATGCGTTTCAGGATTTTCTGCAGGGTGAACCGTTCCACCCCGCTGAGGCGCGCGGCCTCGGAAATGTTGCCATGGGTGTGCTCCAGCAGCCGGTGCACGTAGCTGCGTGTGAACTCGTCCACGGCCACCTGCTTGGCGTCCTTGTAGGGCGAAAAGCCCGCCCCGCCCTCCGGTTCCGCGTCCGCGCCGTGCTCCATGCGGTGCACGAAGGCCCCCTCGATGCGCTCGCCGGGGCAGAACACGGCCATGCGCCGCACCAGGTTCAGCAGTTCGCGCACGTTGCCCGGCCACGGGCGGCAGGAAAGGTAGGACAACGCCTCGTTGGAGAACTCCTTTTCCGGCACGCCCAGTTCGTTGCACACCCGGAACAGGAAATGCGCGGCGATGTGGGGAACGTCCTCGATGCGCTCGCGCAGCGGGGGCACGGTGATGGTCAGCACGTTGAGCCGGAAGTAGAGGTCCTCGCGGAAGCTGCCGTCCGCGATCTTGGCCTCCAGATTGCGGTTGGTGGAGGCCAGGATGCGCACGTTGACCCGCTGGGCCTCGTTGGTGCCCACGGGGCGCACCTCGCCCTCCTGGATCACCCGCAGCAGCTTGCTCTGCACCGAGGCCGGAATGTCCCCGATTTCGTCCAGCAGGATGGTGCCCTTGTCCGCCGCCATGAACAGGCCCTTGCGGTTCCTGTCCGCGCCGGTGAAGGCCCCCTTCACGTGGCCGAACAGTTCGCTTTCCAGCAGGGCGTCGGGAATGGCCGGACAGTTGACCATGACGAACGGGCCGTCGGCCCGCCGGCTCAGCGACTGCACGGCGCGGGCCACCAGTTCCTTGCCGGTGCCCGACTCGCCCCGGATGAGCACCGTGTAGTCGGATGCGGCCACCGCCGCGATGGACTTGCGCAGCCGCTGCATGGCCGGGCTCTTGCCGATGAGCATGGGGCCCAGGTCGCCGTCGGCGGCCTTCTGGCGCAGGCGGCTGTTCTCGCGCAGCAGCACGCCGCGCTCCATGGCCTTGCCCACCACCCGGAACAGGTGTTCCTGGTCGATGGGCTTGGTCAGGAAGTCGTAGGCCCCCTGCTTCAGCGCGGCCACGGCCGTTTCCACCGAGCCGAAGGCGGTGAGCATGATCACCGTCAGCGAGGGGTCCTGGGCCAGGGCCTCCTTCATCAGGGTCTGGCCGGACAGGCCGGGCATGCGCAGGTCGGTGACCAGCATGGCGTAGTCGCCGTGGACCAGGGCGGAAAGGGCCTCCTCGCCGCCGCACCGCACGTCGAAGGTCCAGTCCGGAAACTGGGTGGACAGCAGGCGCGCCAGCCCCACGGCGAACACACGCTCGTCGTCCACCACCAGCACGCTGCCACAGCACGGGGTTGATGCGGGGCTCATGCGCGGTCTCCTTCGATGCGGGCGCAGGCGGCGGCGTCCCCGGCGGGCGTGTCTTGAGTTTCGGGTTCCTCGGGCACGTCCGGCGCCACGGGCAGGGTGATGACGAAGGTGGCCCCCGGCGCGCCCGTTACCTCCACCATGCCGCCCAGGTCGCGCAGCAGTTCGTGCACCACGGTGAGGCCAAGGCCGGTGCCCTTGCCGATCTCCTTGGTGGTGAAAAACGGGTCGAAAATCTGGGTCAGGTTTCCGGGCGGAATGCCGGGGCCGTTGTCGGCCACGGTCAGGCGCACGTAGCCGCCGCTACGGCCGCGTCCGCTGTCGCCGGGGCCGTCGGCGTTCGTCCCGGCCTCCGCGGTTTCGGTCCGCACGCGGACGCGTCCCTTGCCGGGGGGCATGGCGTCGATGGCGTTGACCAGCAGGTTGGTCAGAATCTGCTCCAGCGAGGTGGTGTCCGCCGCCACGCGGGGCAGGCCCGGCGCGAGGTCCAGCTCGATGTCCGCGCCCGCGCTTTCCAGCTGCACGCGGAAGATCTGGGCCATGTCGCGCAGCACCGCGTTGAGGTCCGACGGCCCGGTCAGGGCGCGGTTGGCGCGGGCCAGCCCCAGCAGGTCCTGCAAGACCAGCCGGGCCTTCTGGGTGTGCTGCACGATGACCTCCAGGTCTTCCTGGGCCTGCGGGTCCTGCTGGGTCTTCTGCAACAGCTGGGCATAGCAGTTGATGACCCCCAGGGGGTTGTTGATCTCGTGGGCCAGGCCCGCCGCCAGCTGGCCCAGGGCGGCCAG
>JALHHV010000203.1:4001-5319 GCA_022837365.1 Desulfovibrio sp.
TCCAGGTTCGATGGCTCGCGCCCGGCGATGGCCGCCGCGAGGCCGCCGTCGGCCAGGGCCTTTTCCGAGATGGAGCCCAGCCAGACGCCGATGCGCGCGCCGGGGCGCACCCCGTCCGCCAGCGCCCGCGCCGAGGTGTTGGCCAGCACCACCGTGCCGCCTTCCTCCACCAGCAGCACCGGGTCGGAAATACCCTCGAAGATGAGTTCCAGCAGGCGGTTCTGGCGCAACAGCGCGTCGATGGCGTCCAGATTCTCGATGGCGATGCCCAGTTGCTGGCCCAGCGCCAGCAGCACTTCGGGCGTCAGGTCCGGGGTGCGGCCGTCCTCCCAGTACAGGGCCATGAGCCCCCGGCTGAAGTCCGAGGTGCTCACCGGCACGAACACCCGGCCCGGCTCCACCCGCACCTGGCGGGCGTTGACCACGTTCAGCCAGTCCTCGGGCATGCGGGCGGCGTCGTCGGGGCCGGGGGGAGTGGGCCAGGCGTACTGTTCGCGGCCCATGGGCGCGCACAGGTAGGTGGCCCGGCTGGCCCCGAACCGGGCGGCGATGCGCGGCAGCGCGCCCCGCAGCAGTTCCGCGTGGCTCTGGCTGCAATTGAGGTCGCCCAGCAGGTCCACGAACAGTTCCACGTCGGTGCGGTGCTCGGCGGCTTCCAGGCTGAGGTCCTCGGTGCGTTCGCGCACCTTGTCCTCCAGGTTGGCGGCGTAGTCCTCCAGCTTCACGCGGGCCTCGCGCAGGTGCGTGGCGAACGCGCCGAAGGCCTCCATGAGCGAATTGATCTCGTCGCCCTCGTCCAGCCGGTTCAGGATGTTGCGGTCGCCGGGGCTCTGGAAGTTCTGGCGGAAGATGCCGGTCAGGCGGCGCAGGTTGGCCACCACCAGCCGGTTGAAGAAGATGACGATGAGCAGGAACACCCCGGCGGCGGCGGCGTAGAACGAGCCGCCGAACAGGGTGATGGCCTCGCGCACCTGCTGCACGCTCCTGTCCACGGGCATGCCCACGAAGTCCATGCCCGCGAGATCACCGTCCTTGTGGCCAAAGCCGCGCACGGCCCCGTAGCGCTCGATGAGCACGCGGGGGGCGTCGGCCGGGTCGCCGTGGCAGTACATGCAGTCGGCCTCGAAATACACCGGCCGGGCCAGGATGTAGTGCTCCACCCCGTCGATGACCCGGTAGCCGTGGAAGGTCCGGAGGCTCCTGTCGTCGCGGAAGCCCAGCAGCAGTTCGCGCTCCAGGTCGTTGACCTGCGAGGCGGGGTTGCGCGGCGTCACCGACACCCGGCGGTACAGGTACTGGTCGCGCTCGGCGTTCAGGT
>JALHHV010000204.1:0-3970 GCA_022837365.1 Desulfovibrio sp.
GCGGTCGTGGATGGGAAAGCCCGCGCGCACGAGGGGGATGTTCCACTGCCGGGCGTAGCGGTAGCCCTTGCTGTTGCCCACCAGCAGGTCGGGCGACAGACCTTCCGCCGTGTCGGCGATTTCCTCGAAGTCCGCGCCTTCCATGACCACGGGAGGTTCGGGCAGCATGCCTTCGGTGACGGCGGCGATGGATTCCGCCAGATGCGCACCGCGCGCGCCGGTGGCGGCCAGCACGGTATGCACGCCGATTTCGGACAGCAGCGACACCAGGCCGACGACCAGGTCCGCCTCGCCGTAGACCACGGCGCGCTTGCCGGAGACGTACTTGTGGCCGTCCACCAGGGCGTCCACGAACCGCCCGCGCTCCAGTTCGTGCCTGCGGGGCAGAGGCTTGCCGGTGATGGCCTCCAGCGCGGAAACCAAGGCGTCGGTTTCGCGCAGGCCGATGGGCAGGCCCACGGAATGCAGCGGCAGGCCGAAGCGTTCATGCAGCACCCGCCCCGCTGTGGCGGGACCGGACGAGCCCACGGGGGCGGCGGCCAGCGAGCGGCCGCACTCGATGACCGCCGCCGCGCCGGACAGGGCGCGGATGTCGGCCACCGGGGTGCCGCCTTCGGGCAGCGGGGCGTAGTCTTCCAGCGCCGGGCCATCCAGCGGGTCGGATAGGTCGGGCAGGATCACCGCGTCGCTGCCGAAGTCGGCAATGAGGTCGCGCAGGTGGCGCAGGTCGGCCGGGGACACGAAGCCGGGCAGCAGGGCCACCTTGCCGTGGGGCTCCACACGTTCCTTTGCCAATTGGTCCACCAAGGCGCGCACGGCGGCGTTCCAGCCTTCCATGTGCGTGCCGTTGTAGCTGGGCGTGTGCACATGGACGATGTCCGGCAGGTCGAGGTCGCCGAATTCATTGCGGAACTCGCGCAGGTAGCCGCCCACGTCGTCGCCGATGGTCTCGGTGAGACAGGTGGTGGCGACCCCCACCAGCACCGGGTCGTACTTCTTCATGACGTTGAGGATGCCCTTCTTCAGATTGGGCCCCCCGCCGTACACGGCCTGCTTTTCGCCCAGCGAGGACGAGGCAATGTCCATGGGCTCGCGGTAGTGGCTGATGACGTAGCGCCGCATGTAGGTGGCGCAGCCCTGCGAACCGTGCAGGAAGGGCACGGCCCCCTCCACGCCCCGGAAGGCCAGCATGGCCCCCAGCGGCGTGCACAGCTTGCAGGCGTTGGTGGTGGAGATGAAATCGGGACGCCTGGGGCGGGCGGCCTTGCCGGACTTGCCGCCGCTGGTCGAGGGCGCGGCCTTCAGGGCCACCGGAGCCAGGCCGCAACCTTCCACACCGGCTTCCGGCGCTTCGGAACAGCCGCAGCCGTCAGCACAGCCCGCGCCGGATTCACTACAGCTTCCGCCGCAGTCACCACTACAGTCACCAGACACGGTATCGCCACCGGCGCACGGGCCGTCGAGTTCAACGTAATCGAGCGTCATGACCCACCCCCTATGCATCCGCGCCAACGGGAATGGCGGCGCGCCTGGCCCGGCGGGGCACGAACCGCCAGACGGGACTCATGACCGAGGCGTGCACCTCGCGGGCGAAGTTGTACATGCCCTCGAAACCGGCCAGGGCGATCTTGCGCTCGTGGTTGTGGTCGCAGAAGCCCACGCCCAGCTTGTGGGCGATGGGGCGTTCCTTCACCCCGCCCACGAACACGTCCACGTCCAGCTCGCGCACGTAGTGCGAAAGCTCCAGCGGGTTGGCGTCGTCGATGATGACGGTGCCGGGGTCGCACACGGTTTCCAGTTCCTGGTATTCCTCCTGCGTGCCGGTCTGCGAGCCCACCAGCACCACGTTCATGCCGAGATGCCGGAACGCCTTGATCAGCGAGAACGCCTTGAACGAGCCGCCCACATAGATGGCGGCGCGCTTGCCGGAAAGGTCGCGCCGGATGTCGCGCAGGCGCGGCATGAGGGCCGCCAGTTCGTCGCGCACCAGGTCGCGGGTGCGCTCCACGATGGACGGGTCCACGGATTCGAAATGCTCGGCCACGGCGTAGAGCGAGTCGGCCATGTCCTCGATGCCCAGGTACGACACGCGCAGGTGCGGGGTGCCGTATTTTTCCTTCATCATCTTGGCGAGATCCATGGTGGACCCGCTGCACTGCACCAGGTTCAGGGCCGCGCCGTGGCAGCGGCGGATATCGTCCACGCGGCCGTCGCCGGTGATGTTGGCGACGACCTGAATGCCCATGCGCTCCAGGTACCCGCGCACGATCCAGATTTCGCCCGCCAGGTTGAAGTCGCCCAGGATGTTCACGGAAAGGGGCGAAACGTCATCGGTGGAACCGGTGCCCACCAGTTGGAACATGGCCTTGCACGCGGCAAGGTAGCCTTCACGCTTGTTGCCCTTGAAGCCTTCCGACTGCACGGGAATGACCGGGATGCCCTTCTTTTCGGACATCTTGCGGCACACCGCGCCCAGGTCGTCGCCGATGAGACCCACGATGCAGGTGGAGTAGACGAAGGCGGCCTTGGGCTGGTGCAGGTCGATGAGTTCGTCCAGCGCGGCGGCCAGCTTTCGTTCGCCGCCGAAGATGACGTCCTTTTCCTGAAGGTCGGTGGAAAAGCTCAGGCGGTGCAGTTCCGGCCCGGACGAGAGCGCCCCCCGGATGTCCCAGGTGTAGGCGGCGCAGCCGATGGGCCCGTGCACCAGGTGCAGCGCGTCGGCGATGGGGTACAGCACCACGCGCGAGCCGCAGAACACGCAGGCGCGCTGGCTGACGGCCCCCGCGAGGCTCTCGCGGTTGCAGGCCATGTCGATGGGACCCTGCCCGGCGCGGTGCACCTGCTTCTTCCGTTCGTCCAGAAGATCCGCGTCGCGGCATGCCGCCGTGGCGGTGACGTTGGGTGCGGTTGCGGTGGTCATGGTCTTTCCCCTTTATCGTAGCTGCGCGAAATCTTGTGTTGTCCGGCTGAAGGCGTTTTCCGCTGCTTCTTGCGGAGCCCCCCAAATAAAAAGTTTGCGGGGGCGGGGGGCCGGGGGAGGGGGAGCTTTGCCTCAGCCGTTGGGCGAGCGTGGAGCGCGAGCCTTACGGATGAGGACCGCAGAGCGCCAAAGCTCCCCCTCCCCCGGAAAAGCTTTAGTACATTAGGTACTCGGCATTGGGTTCGCCGTCCTCGATGCCGTCGAGAATGGCGTCAATGGCGTCGTGGCTATCCACGCCCTTGAACCACCAGTTCTGCGGCTGCACCACGAGGACGGGGCCTTCCTCGCAGGCTTTGAGACACCCGGTGGCGGTGACCAGGATGTCCAGGCCGCGATCGAGGATTTCCTCTTCGAGGTATTGCAGGAACCCGTCGGTCTGCTTGAAACAGACGCCCTTGGGTTCGCCCTTGTGACGGAAGCTCTGGCACACAAGAATCTGATGCGTCGGCTTGGGCATGGTCCTTTCTCTCCCTTGCAATACCTAGACTGTGCGGCCCGTGCCGCGGTTCCTGCCTTTCTTGCCACCCCCGTAGAGCACGTCCACGAGGCCCTCGATGTTGTCTTCGGTCTGGATGACCCGCAGCCCCCTGGCGGCCAGACAGTCCACGGGCCGCTGGCCCGCGCTGGACACCAGCAGGTAGGCGCAGTCGGACAGGACGGCGGCCAGGGCTTCCCACCGGGCGTCGCCGGAACCGGCGGGCGGGGCCGGGCGCACGCCCAGCAGGCCCACGGGACCGTCCATGAGATTGTCCGGGGAATTGCCCGGGGGCACGCCCGTGGGGCCGTACACCAGAAACTGGCGGGCGTGCCCAAGATGTTCGTCCACGTCGAAGCCGTCGCTGCTGGCCACGGCCACGTACGGCCGGTCGCCGCCGGGCACCGGCAGGCCGGAGCCCGAGGTGACGGCCACGGGTTCGCCGCATCCCATGCCCGTGCGCCGCGCCACGGGCAGCCCGTCGCGGGCGGAGGCGTCGAGCACGGGCAGGTGGA
>JALHHV010000204.1:4014-7715 GCA_022837365.1 Desulfovibrio sp.
CCCAGCGCCTTGGCGGCGGCGGCGATGTCGCCCACGTGGGCGTCGTTGATGCCGGGGTACACGGTGACGCACACGGCCACCTCGATGCCCGCCCCGGTCAGCGCGGCAAGGGCCACGGCCTGCTCGTCCACCAGCAGGGCCGCGCCTTCGCCGGGGCGCAGGGTGCGGGTGCCGGGGCGGATCCAGGCGTACAGGGTGTCCACCAGTTCCGGGTCCACGGCGTCCATGAGCAGGGTGACGTGGTTCACGCCAAGGTCCGCCAGGGCGGCGGCATGGCTGGCCACGCCAAGGCCGTTGGTGGTCACGCACAGGGCGATGTGCGGGTAGGCGGCGCGCACCAGACGCAGGGTTTCCAGGGTGCGGTCGGGCACGGCGAACGGGTCGCCGGGACCGGCGACGCCCACCGTGTGGACCGCCGCGCCCGATTCCATGACCGTGCGCAGGTATTCCAGCGCCTCGTGCGGCAGCAGTGCGGGGGACGCGGGCGGCTGCCCGCAGGCGCACGGGGTGCTCACGCCCGGGCCGCCATGGCGGCTGCGGGCGTTGGAACGCGGCGCCACCGGCAGCAGCAGCCAGCCGCCGGGACGTCCGTTCGTGTGCGTACAGTGGGGTGCGCCGCTCATGGTTTCTCCGTGGGGTTCTCCGCCCGGCGCCGGGATGTGGCGCCGGGCGGTTCGTTGTTGCGACATGGTCTTGCTTGCCTGGGAGCTGCTTCCAAATCTGTCTTTCGTTCGTTGGCGAGGAAAACGAGCCCGCCGCGAGGGAACATACTTTTCTGGTAGTTGACCGAGCCGGGGGGCGAAGTTTGACGACGCCAACGGGCGAAAGGACAATTTGGAACAGCTCCTAGTAGACCAACTCGAACTTCTCTTCCGGCGCGTCGCGCTCGGCGCGATCCAGCAGGACGCCCAGAATCTTCTCCAGCAGCCGGATGCCGCCCTTGTACCCCGTCACCGGAAAGTACTGGTGGCCCACCCGGTCCATGATGGGGAAGCCGAAGCGCACGTAGGGGCCGCGGCGCGCACGTTCACGTCGAAGCCCTTGCCCGCGCACAGTTCCCGGATGCGCGCCTCGAACTTCTTGCCCGGCGTGCCGGTGACCACGTGGACGGGCTGCATGTCGAGGGTCAGCAGGAACTCGGTCAGCGCGATGAGCTGGTCCGGGTCGCCCACCAGGGCCACCTTCTTGCCGAAGAAGTACTGGTGGTAGTCGGAGATGACGTCGATGAGCTGGCCGCGCTCGAAGTTCACCGCATCGGGCACCGAGGTGCCCGCCACGGTGCGCAGGGCGTCAATGAAGCGGTCGGTGGCCTTGAGCCCGATGGGCATGTCCAGCACCCGGCAGGGCACCTTGCACTGCGAATCCAGGGTGCGGGCCGCGTCGGCCGAGCACCATTCGCCAAGGGCCAGGGTGCCGATGGCGTCGCCGGCGGCGCGGATGTCCGCCGCCGGGGTGCCCGCGTCGGGGAACATGTGGTACTCGCCGGTCAGCGGGCCGTTGAGCACGCCCGAGGTGTCCGGGAACATGGTGAAGGACACCCCGATCATGCCCGCGATGCGCTTGATCTCCTCCATGTCCGAAGGCTCGACCCAGCCGGGGATGATGTTGACCTTGCCGTTCTTCTTGCCGGAAGCCACGGCCAGGCACTTCACCATACCCTTGACCATGTTGGAGAAGCCGGTGACGTGCGAGCCCACGTAGCTGGGCGTGGAGGCGAAGATCACCTGCTTGCCCGCGGGCACCTTGCCTTCCTTCTCCGCCTTGTCGACGATCTGCTTCAGGTCGTCGCCGATGGTTTCGGACAGGCAGGTGGTGTGCACCGCGATGATTTCCGGCTCGTACACCGAGAAGATGTTCTCGATGGCCTGCAACAGGTTGGCCTGGCCGCCGAACACCGATGCGCCTTCGGTGAACGAACTGGTGGCCGCCGACACGGGTTCCTTGTAGTGGCGGGTCAGGGTGCTGCGGTGGTAGGCGCAGCAGCCCTGCGAGCCGTGGCTGTGCGGCAGGCAGCCCTTGATGCCCAGGCCCGCGTACATGGCGCCGATGGGCTGGCAGGTCTTGGCCGGGTTGATGTTGAGCGCCGAGCGCTCCCTGATTTCCGTCGGGGTATGTCTGAGCAGCATGTCGTTTCCCTTCCTTGCCCGTTATTCCCAGACGTAGGTTGCCGAGAGCTCGGGGTTTTCTTCCCAGGGGGCCTTGAGGTCGTTCCAGACCTTGCTGGTGACCAGGCGCTTGATTTCCGTGTAGAAGTTCACCGCGCCCCTGAAGCCCGCGTAGGGTCCGCCGTAGTCGTAGCTGTGCAGCTGCTTCATGGGCACGCCCATCTTCTGCACCGAGAACTTTTCCTTGATGCCCGCGCAGAACACGTCGGGCTTCAGCAGTTCGATCAGCTTGTCGGCCTCGTACTGGTTCAGGTCGTCGATGACGAGGGTGTTGGACTCCATCTGGGGCATCATCCCTTCGTAATCCTTGAAGGTGAAGCCTTCCTCGGCGAGGCGCTTCAGGTCTTCGTCGGACTTGCGCGGGGCGAAGCGGGTGGCGTCCGGCTCGACCTCGATTTCCTCGATGTTGCGGCTGTCGGCGTCCACCTTGATGGTGGGCATCACCTTGCGGCCTTCGTAGTCGTCGCGGTGGGCGAACTCGTACCCGGCGGCGATGGTCTTCATGCCCATTTCGGTGAACAGGTCCTGGTAGTGGTGGGCGCGCGAGCCGCCCACGAACAGCATGGCCGTCTTGCCCTCGGTGAAGGGCCGCACGTCTTCCAGGGCCGCGTGCACGGCGGGCATTTCCTCGGCGATGACCGCTTCCACCCGGTCGATGAGCTGCTTGTCGCCAAAGTACTGGGCGATCTTGCGCAGCGACTTGGCGGAGGATTCGGCCCCGATGAAGTTCACCTTGATCCACGGGATGCCGTACTTGGTCTCCATCATCTCGGCCACGTAGTTGATGGACCGGTGGCACATGACGGCGTTGAGGTCGGCCTGGTGGGCGGTGGCGAACTGCTCGTAGGTGGAGTTGCCGCTGAAGGTGGACACCAGGGTGATGCCGCACTTTTCCAGCACGCGTTCCAGTTCGAAGGCGTCGCCGCCGATGTTGTACTCGCCCAGCATGTTGATCTTGTAGTCGCCAAGCTTGGGGGTATCGTCCTCGCCCACCACGTGGGTGAATATCTGGTTGTTGGCGATGTGGTGCCCGGCGGACTGCGAGACGCCCTTGTACCCTTCGCAGCTGAAGGCGAAGATGTTGATGCCGAGCTTCTCCTTCATCTTGCGGGCCACGGCGTGGATGTCGTCGCCGATGAGGCCCACGGGACAGGTGGCGAACGCCGCCAGCTTCTTTTCGCCGCCGAAGATGATGTCCTCGTCCTGCATGTCCGTGGAGAAGGCGTAGGGCATGAAGTTTTCGGACGAATCGAACGGGGCCTTGGTCTGGTTGCGGCGGGTGAGCCACGAGTAGAACCCGCAGCCGATGGGCCCGTGCGTGATGTTCACGATGTCGCGGGTGGGGCCCAGGATGACGCCCTTGCACCCCGCGTAGGTGCAGCCGCGCATGGTGATGATGCCGGGGGTGGTGCGCACGTTGGCCTGCACCTCGGGCACCACGTCGCCGTCCTTCACGTCGTTGATGACGATCTGCTTGGCGCGCTTGCGGGCGACCTTGGTGGGATACTTCCTGAGCAGTTCTTCCTTGACGGTCGC
>JALHHV010000588.1:0-796 GCA_022837365.1 Desulfovibrio sp.
CAGGCGAATGGTTTCGCGCCGCGAAAGGGGCCGCAGCGGCAGGTATTCGTTGATGCGGTCGCGGAAGTTGGGCAGCGCGGCGATGGCGCCTTCCAGTTCGCGCTGGCCGAACAGGATGATCTGGAGCAGTTTTTCGGTGTTGGTTTCGAAGTTCAGCAGTTCGCGCAGCACTTCCAGGCATTCGGGCAGCAGCTTCTGGCTTTCGTCGATGCACAGCACCACGATGCGGTCCTGCTCCTGCGTCAGGCGCAGCAGGGCGGCCTGGATGCGTTCCACCGCCTCGCGCCGCAATTCGCTGCCGGGGGTCACGCGCGCGCCGCCGTCCGGCGCTTCCGCCGGGGCGCTGGTGACCGTGATGTGCGCCGCCGTGGGGCCGAACGCGTCGCCGTCCGGGGCGGGCGCAGCCGCACCCCCGTTCGCCCCCGCGTCCATCATTCCCGCACTTGGGCTCATTCCCGCACTTGGGCGCGCTCCCGCGCCCGCCGCTCCACCCGGACCGGCCAGCAGTTCGCACAGGTGCAGGGCAAAGGCTTCGGCGCTGGCGAAGCCGGGGTCCAGGATCAGGTGGGCCGTCACTTCCGGCTGTTCGGCAAAGGCGCGCAGCAGGCAGCGGCACAGGGTGCTCTTGCCGGTGCCCACCTCGCCCAGCACCACGTTCAGCCCGCGCCGCAGCCGCACGGCGATTTCCAGCCGGTGCAGGCACAGTTCGTGGCCGGGCGCGCGGTAGTACGAGAGCGGGTCCGGCGAGGTGGAAAACGGCTCGCGCGAAAGGCCCAGCAATTCAAGGTAGTTCATG
>JALHHV010000588.1:832-1416 GCA_022837365.1 Desulfovibrio sp.
CCGACCCCGGCCAGATACGGCTTGAAGCGCGGCTTGTCGGCCACGTGCACGGCGGCGTCGCGCGGGTTGATCAGCCCCGCGCCCAGCAGCCGCAGGATGTCGTCGTCCAGGGTCTGCATGCCCGCGTTCTTGCCGGTTTGCAGCACGCTGGGCAACTGGTAGGTCTTGCTTTCGCGGATCAGGTTGCGCACGGCGGGCACGCCCAGCATGATTTCCAGCGCGGCCACCCGGCCGGGCCTGTCGGCGCGCGGAAAAAGCACCTGCGAGATGACGGCCTGCAAGGTTTCCGAAAGGCTGGTGCGGATCTGGGCCTGCATCTCCGGCGGAAACACCTCGACGATGCGGTCGATGGTCTTGGGCGCCGAGATGGTGTGCACCGTGGACAGCACCAGGTGCCCGGTTTCCGCAGCCTCCAGCGCCAGGCTGATGGTTTCCAGGTCGCGCATTTCGCCCACCAGGATGATGTCCGGGTCCTCGCGCAGGGCCCCGCGCAGGGCGGCGGCGAAACTTCTGGTGTGGCGGCCCACCTCGCGCTGGTTGATCAGGCACCCGCGCGGCTCGTGCACGAATTCCACCGGGTCCTC
>JALHHV010000588.1:1436-2517 GCA_022837365.1 Desulfovibrio sp.
CCCTTGGGCAGCATGGCCAGGTCGCGCAGCAGCGGGGGCAGGCCCAGCTGTTCCACCGAGGGGATGGCGCGGGGAATCTCGCGGAAGGCCGCGCCCACGCCGCGCTCGTGGCGGTAGAAGTTGGCGCGGTAGCGGGCGATGCCGGGCACGGCGTAGCCGAAGTCCAGGTCGCCGCTGGCGGCGAATTCGTCGCGCCGGGCCGGGGGGATGATCTCGTCCAGCATGGCGGCAAGGTCGGCATCGTCCAGCGCGGGGTGGTCCAGCCGTTGCAGCGTGCCGTGCACGCGGACCATGGGCGTGCAGCCGCTGGAAAGGTGCAGGTCCGAGCCGCCGAGCCCGTGCAGGACGTGGAAGAACTGGTCGATGCGTGCCATGCGTGGTTCCTTGCGCCGCGCGGGCGGCGGTGGGGGATGGTGCGCGGGCGGCCGGTCGCCGCCCGGCGCCGTCTTCCGGGTTGCCGTCTTCCGGGCTGGTCCGATCCTATGCGGATGGGCGGAATAATCAAGTATCGTATACTAATGGCGTCGCAAGGCGCATTCTGCTAGAAGTCGCTTGCGCAACGGCGCAGGAGGAATGACACCATGCCGTTCACATATCCCGCCGTCTTTCCGTGGCTGGCGCTGGCGCTGGGCCTTTTGCTCGGCAGTTTCTACAACGTGTGCATCCACCGCTCCATCGAGGGGCAGTCGCTGCTCTGGCCGCCGTCGCACTGCCCGCACTGCGCGGCGCGGCTGCGCCCATCCTCAGCTACCTTGCGCTGCGCGGCCGCTGCCATGCCTGCGGCCAGCGCATCAGCCCGCGCTACCCCATGGTAGAGGCCGTCTCCGGCCTGCTGGCGCTGCTGCTGGCGCTGCGCTTTGGCCCCACGTGGCCCTTCGCCGTGTACATGGTGTTCGGCGGGGCGCTGCTGGTTGCCTCGTTCATCGATTTCGAAACGTTCATCCTGCCCGACGCCATCACCCTGTCCGGCGCGCTGGCCGCCCCGGCGGCCGCCGTGCTGCTGCTGGACATGCCCCTGGCCGACAGCCTGATCGGCGCGGTGGCGGGCGGCGGCGCGTTCTGGCTGGTGCTGGCGGCCTTC
>JALHHV010000205.1 GCA_022837365.1 Desulfovibrio sp.
ATGGCAGACGAAGTTTGACCGCGTTGCGCTCGATGCCCGTAACACTCGCAAGCTCGCGTAACGGGCACGCTTCGCGCCCTTCGGGTCGGTCAGCCAACGAACGAAAGGACAAGTTAGAAACAGCCCCTAGGCCACGGCAAGCTCCATGTTCCCCCAAATGCCCACGCGCCCGCCGCACTGGGCGTACACGCCCTCTATGCCCAGGTGCGCCATGGCCGCCGCGCGTTCGGTCACGCGGGCCACGTCGTCCGGCCCTTGCAGCATGTTGCCGAACAGCGTGGCCGCCGCGTCGGCCAGGCTGGCGTCGCGCGCCCGCACCGCCGCGATGTCGCCAACGCCCAGGCTCAGCGAATGGCCGATGGTGGCCGACGACGAGCACAGCGACACCGGGCAGTCCGCCGCCTTCACCACCACGCCGATCATCTCGCCGCTGGCCGGGTCGGGCAGCAGGCCCACCACCCGGTCGCGCCGCGAGCAGATGTAGATGTCCCCGCCGTTCTCCACGATGATGTCCGGCGACACCGGGGCAAAGCGTTCCGCCACCATCTGGGCCACGGTGCCCGCCACCGCCGCGAAGGGGCCAACCCCGGCGATGTCGGCCCCGTGCGCCATGCGCCGGGCTACTTCCGGGGCGCTGGCGGGCGTGGGCACGGGCACGAGGCTGGTGCGAAAGTCCGGCGCCAGCAGCATCCACGCCTTGATCTGCCCGCGCAGTTCGGTGACGTAGGCGGCGATCCGGTCAGGCAGGTCGGGCACTATGGGCAGACCGGACTGCCCCGCGCTGGCGGTCACCCACAGGTCGGTTTCCTCCACCACGACCTGAAAGACCACCTCGTCCTGGTGGCGGGCGGTGCGCTTGCGGTAGCCGCGCACGTGGTCGGTATGCACGGTGATGGCTTCCGGGGCGGGGGACGCCGGGCGTTTGCCGGTGTTGTTGCGTCTGGTGCTCATGGGGCGGTTTCACCACAGGGGCGGGCGGGCGTCAATTCCCGCCGTGCTTGCCGCAGACCCGCGCCCCCGTCGTTCCCGCTGTCCTCGCCGTCCCTCCTTTCCGGGGCGGCCCGCATTCTTTACAAGCGGCGGGCTTTGAGGCTAGGAAACCCTTTTCCGCATCACGTTTCGCAGTGCCGCAACACAAGGATGGAGCCATGCCCAGACATTTCAAGCGAATCAGGGACCTCGGCTACGAGGGTGCCTGGAAGCTGCTGCAACGCGCCAAGGAAATGAAGGACACCGCCCACCGGGGCAAGATCATGGACGGCAAGACCGCCATCCTCATCTTCGAGAAGGCGTCCACCCGTACGCGCGTGTCCTTCGAGATGGCGGTGCGCCACCTTGGCGGCTCCACCATCTTCATGACTCCGGCGGAAAGCCAGCTGGGCCGCTCCGAACCCCTGCGCGACACCGCCCGCGTGCTCTCGCGCTACGCCGACTGCCTGGTGGTGCGCACCTTCGGCCAGTCGAAGATCGAGGAACTGGCCGAATACGGCTCCATCCCCGTGGTCAACGCCCTGACCGACGAAGGGCATCCCTGCCAGGTCATGGGCGACGTGCTGACCATGTACGAGCGCACCCCCGACCTGTCCAAGGTGCGCGTGGCCTGGGTGGGCGACGGCAACAACATGGCCAATTCGTGGATCGAGGCGGCCATCTACTTCCCGTTCGAGCTGTTCATGGCCTTCCCCGAAGGCTACGAGCCCGACCGCGACCTGCTGGGCTACGCCATGCAGGCCGGGGCCAAGATATTCCTGACGCACGACCCGCGCATGGCCGTGGACGGCGCGCACTACGTGAACACCGACGTGTGGGCTTCCATGGGCCAGGAAGAGGAACAGAAGAAGCGCGAGGCCGCCTTCAAGGGTTACCGCATCGACGATGCGCTGATGGCCCTTGCCGCGCCCGACGCCAAGTTCATGCACTGCCTGCCCGCCCACCGGGGCGAGGAAGTGACCGACGAGGTGATGGAAGGCCCGGCCTCCATCATCTTCGACCAGGCGGAAAACCGCCTGCACATCCAGAAGGCCATTCTGGAATGGGTCTTCTCGGAATAGCACCGCGCCACGGCGCGCGCCGCGCGGCGCATGCCGCGCAACATACCGCACAACATACCGTACAACGGGGCTGAAACGACATGGCCAAGGATATCAGGAAGGTCGTGCTCGCCTATTCCGGCGGGCTGGATACGTCGGTGATCCTGAAGTGGATCGCCGTCACCTACGGCTGCGAGGTGGTGACCCTTACCGCCGACCTCGGACAGGAAGAGGACCTGGACGGCGTGGACGCCAAGGCCCTGCGCACCGGCGCCAGCCGCGCCTACGTGGAAGACCTGCGCGAGGAGTTCGCGCGCGACTTCATCTTCCCCATGATGCGCTCCGGCGCGGTGTACGAAGGGCGCTACCTGCTGGGCACCTCCATCGCGCGTCCGCTCATCGCCAAGCGCCTGGTGGACATCGCCCGCGCCGAGGGCGCGCAGGCCGTGGCCCACGGCGCCACCGGCAAGGGCAACGACCAGGTGCGCTTCGAGCTTGCGGTCAACGCCCTGGCCCCCGACCTGGACGTGATCGCCCCGTGGCGCATCTGGGACCTGCGCTCGCGCACCGACCTCACCGCCTTCGCCGAAAAGCACGGCATTCCGCTGTCCACATCGTCCAAGCAGTACAGCATGGACCGCAACATGCTGCATTGCAGCTTCGAGGGCGGCGAACTGGAAGACCCGTGGTGCGAGCCCGGCCCCAACAGCCACGTCATGGCCGTGCCCGTGGAACAGGCCCCGGACACGCCGGAATACATCACCATCGACTTCGTGAAGGGCGACGCGGTGGCCGTCAACGGCGAGGCCATGAGCCCGGCCACCATCGTCCGCACCCTGAACGCCATCGCGGGCAGGCACGGCATCGGCCGCCTGGACATGGTGGAAAACCGCTTCGTGGGCATCAAGTCGCGCGGGGTGTACGAAACCCCCGGCGGCACCGTGCTGCACATCGCCCACCGCGACCTGGAAGGCATCTGCCTGGACCGCGAATCCATGCACCTGCGCGACCAGATGATCCCGCGCTACGCCGAGGCCGTGTACAACGGCTTCTGGTTCGCGCCGGAACGCGAGGCCATGCAGGCGTTTATCGACAAGACGCAGGAGACCGTCAACGGCACCGTGCGCCTCAAGCTGTACAAGGGCAACGCCTTCCCGGTGGGCCGCACCTCCCCCAACACCCTGTACTGCCACGACCTGGCTACCTTCGAGGATTGCGCCACCTACGACCACGCCGACGCCGCGGGCTTCATCAAGCTGCAAGGGCTGCGCGTGCGCGGGTATGCGCAGCGGGTGAAGAAGGGCTAGGCGTTCCGGCCGGAGGGGCAGCCTCCCTCCGGCGGTCAATATGTTCAGCATGTTCCGTGGGGCCTCCCGTATGGGGGGCCTTGCGCGTACCAAGCCGCCGCAACGGCAGGGACCAGCAATGGCCGAAAAGAAGATGTGGGGGGGGCGGTTCCGTCAGGCCACCGCCGCCCTGGTCGAGGAATACACCCAGTCCGTATCGTTCGACCGGGCTTTGTACGCGCAGGACATCGCGGGCTCCAAGGCGCACGCGCGCATGCTGGCCAAGCAGGGCGTGCTGACCGCCGACGAGGCCGCGCGCATCGTGGAAGGGCTGGACATGGTGCTGGCCGAGATAGAGGGCGGCGCCTTCGTCTGGCGGCGCGAGCTGGAAGACGTGCACATGAACATCGAGAGCCGTCTCACCGAACTGGTGGGCGACGTGGGCAAGAAGCTGCACACCGGGCGCAGCCGCAACGACCAGGTGGCGCTGGACTTCCGCCTGTTCGTGTCCGACCGCATCCGCGCCTGGCGCGGCCTTGCGCGCGACCTGGTCGGCGTGCTGGCAGAGCGCGCGGGCGAGCACGCGGACACGCTGCTGCCCGGCTGCACCCACATGCAGCCCGCCCAGCCGGTGAGCCTTGG
>JALHHV010000206.1:0-812 GCA_022837365.1 Desulfovibrio sp.
CGCTGTTCCAGCGTGTTCAGCATTTCGCGGCCCACCGCCCCGGTGGCCCCGCACACGGCGACGACAAGTCTTTCCTTGGACATGATGCACTCCTTGCGCCTGAAGGCGGACCCGCGCCCGCCGTATTCCGGCTTCCCTCGACGTTCCGGGACTTCCCCGATTCCCCACCATGCCGCGGCCCGCGCCGGGGTCGCCGCACCTGACGGCAGCCCTTACCGGCCGCAGCCGTTCACCATATGCCGACGCGCGGCGGAACGCAATTGACCGCCTGGCGTCGCGCGCGGGGGTTCCCCGGCTAGAAACGGCGCACCAGAAACACCCCCACGGCCACCAGCGCCAGCCCGGCAAAACGCGCCAGCCCCAGCGGACGTTCCGGGTAGCAGTGGTCCAGCGTCACCGACGCCGCCATCTGCCCGGCCAGCACCAGGGCGATCATGGCCGTGGCCCCCAGGCGCGGGGCCAGAAAGGTGACCACGGTGACGAAGAACGCGCCCAGCAGCCCGCCCGTCCACTGCCACGCCGACGACGTGGACACCGAAGGAAACGGAATGCGCGAGGCCAGCACGTACAGCGCCAGCGCCGCCGTGCCCACCGTGAACGAAATCAGCGAGGCCAGGGCCGGATGCCGCGCCCAGTCCGCCTGCAACGCCGCATTGATGCCCGCCTGCGTGGGCAGGGTCGCCCCCGCCAGCAGGGCCAGCATGATCCACAACAGTTGTTCCATATGCCCTCCCTACGGGCAGTCGTTTCCTTGAGACGAGCGCGCCGTTTCGCTTCCCTGCCCCGGCCCGCCGCCCGGTACGGGACCATCC
>JALHHV010000206.1:846-10043 GCA_022837365.1 Desulfovibrio sp.
TAGTCGTGCCGCACGGTGCGCCAGAAGGCGGCCTGCACCGGGGTCACGCCCAGTTCTTCGCGCAGTTCGCGGGCCAGGGCGTCCGCCGGGGCCTCGCCCGGCTCTATCTTGCCGCCGGGAAATTCCCAGAACCCGGCCTGCGGCTTGCCCTGCGGGCGCTCCACGGCCAGGAACCGCCCCCCGTCCCACAGGATGCCCGCCACCACGGCGATGCGCCGGGCCGGGGACTGCGTGGATGCGGGCGGCGCGGGGGCGTCCGCGACGGGTATTGTCGGTTTCGACGAGCCCGCGCCCATGCTACGCCCCTTCCACGGTCAACGCCGCCCGCCGCGTTTCCAGATCGGCGATCACCGCTTCCAGTTCGCTCATCTTCTCGAACAGGTCTTCGCCCTGCCGCTGCAATTCTCCGAAGCGCTTCAGCAGTTCCGTGGCTCGCGCCGAATCGGCGTACACCGCAGGGTCAGCCAGGGTCTGCTCCACCTCGGCCTGTTCGGCCAGCGACGTTTCCAACTGCTTTTCCAGTTTGGCGTAGGCGTCCTGTCTGGGCTTCAGTTCCTTGTACAGGGCGTTGCGCTGCTCGGCCTGCTCGCGCTTGATGCGCTTCATGTCGTCGCGCGAAAGGGACGGGGTCTCGCGCCTCGCCTCGCCCGCGCCCGGCGTCAGGCTGCCGGATTCACCCTGCTGGCGGCGCGCCGCGTCGTATTCCTCGAACCCGCCCTCGTACACCGCCACCCCGGCGGGCGACAGCGCCCATATCTCGTCGGCCACGCTGGACAGCAGGTGCCGGTCGTGGGCCACCATCAGGATGGTGCCCTCGTAGTTCTGCAACGCCTCCACCAGCGCTTCGCGGCTTTCCAGATCCAGATGGTTGGTGGGTTCGTCCAGCACCAGGAAATTGCAGCGGGCCAGAAACAGCGCGGCCAGGATCAGGCGGCTCTTCTCGCCGCCGGAAAGCTCGCCCACCACCCGGTCGAAATAGTTCTGCCCGAGCAGGAACAGCCCGAGCACGCTCATCAGTTCTTCTTCCGTGGTGCGCGGGTCGGACAGGCGGCGGATTTCGCCCAGCACCGTGCCCGAGGGATTCAACGTCTCCAACTGGTGCTGGCTGAAGAAGCCCATGCGCACCAGCGTGCCCATGACCACCGAACCGCCGCTTTTTTCCAGCCTGCCGCCGATGACCTTGAGCAGCGTGGACTTGCCGCACCCGTTGGGACCGGCCAGCGCGATCTTCTGGCCCCGGTAGATGTTGAAGGTCAGACCGGGCCACAGGCCCGTGCCGTCCGGAAACGTGTATTCCAGGTCCACCACGCTGAGGATGGTCTTTTCCGCTCGCGCGGGCTCCGGCCACGAGAAGTCCAGTTCGCGCCGTTTCTGCTCCGGCCGGTAGTTCTCCAGTTCCTTTTCCAGCTTCTTGGCCATCTTCTGGCGCGAACCAGCCTGCCGCGCCTTGGTGGCCTTGGCCCGGAACCGCCGCACGAAGTCCATCTTGCGGGCGATTTCCTCTTGCAGGCGCTGGGCCTCGCGCTCGCGCTGGCCCTCCACCTCTTCCTGCAAGGCCACGAACTGGCTGAACGTGCCGCGCCGGTACATGGGCTTGCCGGCCCCAAGGTACAGGACGTGCGTGCCCACCTTGTCCATGAACACCCGGTCGTGCGCCACGAACACCAGCGCGCCCTTGTAGTCCATCAGGAAGGCTTCCAGCCATTCCACGGCTTCCAGGTCCAGGTGGTTGGTGGGTTCGTCCAGCAGCAGCACGTCCGCCCCGGCGGTCAGCACGCGGGCCAGCTTGGCGCGCTCGCGCCAGCCGCCCGACAGCTTGCGGATGGGCAGGCTCCACTTGCGCTCCGCGAAGCCGAGGCCCGACAGCACCGCCCGCGCCCGGTGTTCCGGGTTGTACCCGTACACCTGCTCCAGTTCCGCCTGTTTCGCGCCCAGCCGCCGGATGGCCGCCTCGTCCCCGGCGTGGGTGGCCGCCTCCCACTCCGCCCAGAAGTCGTGCCACGCGGGCAGCACGTCCAGCACCCAGTCCAGCAGGGGGCGGTCCAGCACGTCGTCGCCCAGTTCCTGCTGCACGTAGCCCAGACGGCAGCCCTTGGGCAGCAGCACCTTGCCGCCGTCCGACGACTCCACGCCCGCGATGATGCGCAGCAACGTGGACTTGCCGCACCCGTTGGGACCGCACACGCACAGCCGCACCCCCGACTGCACCTCGAGCGAGAAATCCGCCAGGATGTCCTGCCCGTTGTAGGACTTGCTGAGATTCTGGATGGTGAAGTTCATGACGGTTCCGGCATAAAATGAATGAAAATGGGGGCGACATGCAGATAGCAACACATGCCACCCTGCGCAAATCACCACCCAAGTAAAAAGTTTGGGAGGGGAGCGGCAGCCGTTAGGTGAGCGCTTGCGCGAACCTTACGGATGGCGACAGCAAAGCGGGGGTACGGGGGAGGGGCCACCTTTGCCTCAGCCGTTATGCGAGTCTTCGAGCATTGCCCTAGGCGTTAGGTGAGCGAAGCGAACCTTACGGATAGGGACCGCAAAGCGCGGATGAGGACCGCAGCGCGTCAAAGGGTGCCCCTCCCCCGTTATATGATTTTATTCCTCAAACCCGGCGTCGTCACCGTCCGGGGTATCCGCATCGCTGCGCGCGGCGGCCAGGCGTTCCTGTCGGGCGGCTTCCTGCTTGCGTTCGCGGGTGCCCAGGGTGCGGAACGAGTCCCATTCTTCGGAGCGTTCCTGATGCCGGGCGAAGATGAGGAATCCGGTGTGGGCGATCATGCGGTCTTCGGGGCGCAGGCGGTCGGCCACGGGCTTCCAGCGGCGGACGAGGATTTCGCAGACCTCGATGTCGTCGAAGGGGCCGGTTTCCATGCCGTGCAGCAGTCTGGAGACCTGGTCCACGGTGGGCACCAGGAAGCCCAGGGCCGCGCCCGGCTTCACGGCGCGGACCACGTGGTGCAGGTAGTCCCACGGGGTGCGCACGTCCAGGAACAGGGCGTCGGCGTCGGTCTGCTCGAAGCCTTCCGCGATGTCGCGGTTGAACTGGGTGACGTTCTGGCCCACGCCCGCCCAGTCGAGGTTGCGGCGGCAGAGCTTGTAGAATTCCTCGCGCGCCTCGTAGGTGCATCAGGCTGCCGGAACCGGAGCCCGCCTCGATGATGGTACGGCCGGGGCCGACCCCAAGGCGCATGCAGATATAGGCGATATCCTTGGGATAGATGATCTGGGTCTGACGCTTCACGCCCTTGACCAGGTCGGTGATGGTGGGGCGCTGCACGCGAAAGGGCACGCCCTGCCTGGTCCGGACCTCGGTGCCGTACTCGGCGGCGGCAAGGTCGGCCATGGGCAGCACGCCTTCCTGGCAGTGCAGGTCGTTGCCCTCTTCGACGCGGCGCAGGTAGCGCTTGCCGCGCGGGCTTTGCAGGATGACCAGATCTCCGTATGCGGGCATGGGAATTCCTCCTGATGGTTCACCGGCAACCGGCCCGCACGCGCGAAGCCGGGCGGCGCGCGCCGTGCGCGCGCCCGGGGCCGCGCCCGCCGCCGATGGCAGGCCCGGTCCCGGCCCTATGGAACGAAGGGCCTACCGGGACAGGGGTGCGGTGTCAAGAAGCGGCGNNCGCCATCGGGGCATGCAACATTCCAATGGACGGCCGCTCCGGCGCGTGCTAGTGCGCGTCCCTGCCCCTGCATCATCCGTCGGGGCCCTGCAAAACGGCCAGAGAACCCCACCGGTTTCCCGCCCCCGCTTGCTTTTTTCCTGAAAACCCGTTTTGATGCACCCCACGGTGAAAGGTGCGGCCCGCGCCGCGCCGTGCACGCATCGTTCGCACGCATTTCCCGCACGAGGACGTTCTGGACAGCATGCCCCTTGCCCACGTGTTCGGTCCGGTGGCCTCCGGCCGCCTTGGCCGTTCGCTCGGCCTCGACCTGCTTGGCGGGCGGGTGTGCTCCATGGACTGCCTGTACTGCGAGGTGGGCGCGACGGACGTGCACACCTGCGAGCGGGCGCCGTACGTCCCGGCCCGCGTGCTGCTGGACGAACTGGCCCGCTGGCGCGACGCCGAGGCCGCCATCCGGCTTGACCACGTGACGCTGGGCGGCTCGGGCGAACCCTGCCTGAACAGCGACCTTGCCCGCATCATCGCGGGCTGCCGGGACATCCTGCCCGGCGTGCCCGTGGCGGTGCTGACCAACTCCACCCTGCTCCACCGGGACGACGTGCGCGCCGACCTGGCCGGGGCGGACGTGGTGCTGCCCTCGCTGGATTCGCTGGTCGAGGCGGAATTCCGCGCGCTGAACCGCCCGTGCAAGGGCGTGACCGCGCGCGGCGTGGCCGACGGCCTGCTGGGGTTCGCGCGCGGGTTCGGCGGACGGATTTACCTGGAGGTGCTGCTTGCGCGCGGCATCAACGACACGGCGGAAAACCTCGCCCTGTTGCGTGACTACGTGCGCGAACTGGCCCCCCACCGGGTGGACGTGACCACCCTGTCGCGGCCGGGCGCAAGCCCGCGCGCCCTGCCCGTGGGCAGGGACGTGCTGGCCCGCTGGAGCGGCGAACTGAACACGGCCGCCGGGTGTGCGCCCACGGCACCGGCGGAACAAGCCCCCACGGCGGCGGAACCGGATGACGGTCCCTGCCGTGCGGCCAGTGAAACAGACGCGGATGCCCCCGCGCGTTCTTCCCCTGGGCATCCTTCCGGGGATGCCGCCATGGATACCCCCATGGATAGCGGGATGGACGCGGGGAACCTGCAAGAGGCGGTGCTGCGCTCCATAACGCGCAGGCCGCAGACCGCGCCGCAACTGGCGAAGGCCCTGGGGGCCCCGCTGGACGCGGTGCGGAGGGCGCTGGCCGGGCTGGCGGCGCGGGGCGCATGCGCACCCGTGGCCGAAACGGCCCTGCCGCGCGATACGGACGGCGAAATTTTCCACGCCGGGCGCACACCCCGCAACGGGTAGCGCCGGGCGGCCGCTGTCGCGGCGACGCACCGGAAGTGCATGGGCGCACCGACCGCCCGGCCCGGAAGAAAACGCGCTCATGCGCGTCCATTCCGGGTGGCCACGCGCACGGCGCGTCCGCACCCCTCCGGCTGCGCTGCGAACCCCGCGCGCATTCCCGCGCGGGCGCGCCGCAGGCACGGCAGCATGTTGCGAACTTTTGAATTTTTACACTTTTTTCCGCAGAGGATTGCATGACAACGAAAAAGAGCAAGCTGAGGATGTTCATCAGCGTGCTGCCCGGCGAGCAGGTGGAAGTCGCTCTTGCCGAGGAAGGCGCCAAGGATAACCTGGTCAAGGAATACTACGTGGAGATGGTCCACCAGGCCAAGACCAAGGGCAACATCTACCGCGGCATCATCAACAACGTCGACACCAACCTTCAGGCCGCCTTCGTCAACTACGGGGCCGAAAAGAACGGCTTCCTCCAGATCGACGAGGTGCACCCCGAATACTACAACACCCCGCACGACGCGACCAAGGGCAAGAAGTACCCGCTCATGCAGAAGGTGCTGAAGGCCGGGCAGGAAGTGCTGGTGCAGGTGGTGAAGGAACCCACCGGCAGCAAGGGCGCGTTCCTGACCACCTACCTGTCCATGCCGGGCCGTTTCCTGGTGCTCACCCCGGGGCGCGAGCAGATCGGCGTCTCGCGCAAGGTCGAGGACGACGAGGAGCGCGGCCGCCTGCGCGAAATGCTGGAAGGGCTGAACCCCGGCCCCGGCCTTGGCGTCATCGTGCGCACCGTCAGCGCGGGCACCAGCAAGACCACCCTCCAGCGCGACCTGCAATTCCTGAAGCGCCTGTGGAAGGACATCCGCAAGAAGGGCACCGAGGAATCCGCCCCCTGCCTGATCTACAAGGAGCCGGACCTGGCCTCTCGCGCGGTGCGCGACTACCTCAGCGACGACGTGGCCGAGGTGTGGGTGGACGACGAGCACACCGCCACGCTCATCGAGGACTATTCCTCGCTGCTGTTCCCGCGCAAGGGCAGCCTGGTCAAGGTCTACAAGGATCAGTCCCGCACCCTGTGGGAACGCTTCGGCATCCAGCGCCAACTGGAGCAGATCTACTCGCGCGAGGTCACCCTGCCCTCCGGCGGCCGTCTCGTCTTCGACCAGACCGAAGCGCTGATGGCCATCGACATCAACTCGGGCAAGATCTCCGGCAAGACCAATTTCGAATCCATGGCCCTGAAGACCAACATGGAAGCGGCCGAAACCGTGGCCCAGCAGCTGAAGCTGCGCGACATCGGCGGCCAGGTGGTCATCGACTTCATCGAAATGCGCGACCGCAACCACTGGCGCGAGGTGGAAAAGACCCTGCGCAACGCCATGAAGAACGACCGCGCCCGCCACGACGTGGGCAAGATGAGCCGCTTCGGCCTCTTGCAGGTCGTGCGCCAGCGCACCGGCTCGTCCGCGCTGGCCATCACCATGGAAACCTGCCCCTGCTGCAAGGGGTCCGGCCTGCGCCGCAACATGGAGTGGCAGTCGTTGCAGGCCCTGCGCGAAATCCACCGCCAGTTGCGCGCCCTGCCGCACGGCACGCCGTCGTTCGTCTTCGAGACCGGGGCCGAGCTTGCCATGCATCTGCTGAACCACAAGCGCGAACGCCTGCTCGACCTGGAACGCCAGTTCGGCGTGCATCTCGACATCAGGCCCGCCCGGTAACGCCATGCGCGTCCTGCTGCACGTCTGCTGCGGGCCGTGCTCCATCGCCACGGTGCGGATGCTGCGCAACGAGGGACACGAGGTCACCGCCCTGTTCCTCAACCCCAACATCCACCCCATGCAGGAATACCTGCGCCGCCGCGAGGCCATGCACGAAGTCTCGCGGCGGCTCGACCTGCCCGTCATCTGGCGCGACGCCGAGTACGACCCCGCCGCCTGGCTGCGCCACATGGCCTGGCGCGAACAACCCGGCGTGCGCTGCCGGATGTGCTACGCCACCCGCCTTGAACGCACCCGCGCCATCGCCGAACGCGGCGGCTACGACGCCTTCACCACCAGCCTGCTCTACTCGCGCCGCCAACGCCACGACATGATCGCCGAGGTGGGCCACGGCATCGGCGCCGACGGCACCACCCCCTTCCTGTACCGCGACTTCCGTACCGGATGGCAGGAAGGCATCGATACCTCCAAAGAATGGGGCATCCACCGCCAGAACTACTGCGGCTGCCTGTACAGCGAAGCCGAACGCTTCGCCCGCGACTTCGCAACGGCTACGGGCACGAAAGAAGCGCGGGGCTCCGCCCCGCACCCCGCAAGGGGGCCGCGCCCCCTTGACCCCATTTCGGGGGGCGATTCGCCCAAATAAAAAGTTTGGGGGGGAGGGGTCCGGGGAGGGAGACCCTTTTCAAAGGGTCCCCTCCCCGGTTCCCTTCCCGCACGGACTCGGCCACACACAATGCTGCTCTACATCCACGTGCCGTTCTGCCGGCGCAAGTGCCGGTACTGCGCCTTCCACTCGTTGGAGATGGGGGCGGCGTCGGCCGTGCGCGACTACGTGGACACCCTGCTGCGCGAACTGGCCGTGTGGGGCGACCGCATGGGCGGCGTGCCGGTGACCTCGGTNCAGCCGGGGGCGGAGATCAGCATGGAGGGCAACCCGGAATCGCTGCTGCGTCCGTCGGAGTTGCGCACCCTGCTCTCCGTGGGGGTGAACCGGCTGTCCATGGGCGTGCAGTGCCTGGACGACGCCATGCTGCACACCCTGGGCAGGCCGCACCGCGCGCGCGAAGCGCTGGACGCCTACCGGGCGGTACGCGCGGCGGGCTTCCAGAACGTGGGCATGGACCTGATCTGGGGCCTGCCGGGCCAGACCCTGCGCCAGTGGATGAAGCAGTTGAAGGAGGTGGTGCGCCAGCGGCCGGACCACCTGTCCTGTTACGGCCTGACGCTGGAGCCGGGCACCCCGCTGGAGGACGACTGCGTCTCCGGCAGGCTGGACCTGCCGCCGGAGCGCGCCCAGGCCGCCATGTTCATGGACGGGGCGGAACTGCTGGAATCCGAAGGCTACATCCACTACGAAATTTCCAACTTCGCCCGCATGGGCTTCCAGTGCCGCCACAACCTGGGCTATTGGGAAGGCGAGGATTACCTTGGCCTCGGCCCGTCGGCGGCATCCACCATCGGCGGCCTGCGCTGGAACAACCCCGAGGACCACGCCGCCTGGACCCGCCAGGTGGACGAGGGCCGCGTGGGCGCCGAGGCCGAACGGCTGACCCCGCAGACGCGGGTGCTGGAACTGATCATGCTGCGGCTGCGCACGGCGCGCGGCCTGCGGGTGAAAGCCTACCGCGAGCTGACCGGGCGCGACTTCCTGCGCGACCACCGGCGGCTGGTGCACGCGCTGCACCGCGAAGGTCTGCTGCGCATCCGCGACGGCTACCTGCGGCTGACCCGCGGTGGCATGCTGGTTTCCAACTCCATCCTTGAACGGCTGTTCGAGGACACCGAGGCGCTGATGGCCCTGCCCGCCGAAACACCGCCCCCCGGCCGGAACGCGACCGGGCATGACCTCGTTGGGCATGACCTCGTTGGGAATAGCGCCGGCGGGGATGCCGGCGACGGGCGCAGCCATGGCTGACGCCTCCGCGCCAGCACCGCCCGAAAGGCCGCGTTTTTCCGACGGCCACGGGTCCGGAACGCGCCGCCGCGTTCCCCCGGCCCGCCTTGGCGACAGCATGCTGGGCTGGGTGCTGCTGGTGGTGCTGGCGACGGTGGTGGCCACCAGCGCCACCCACATGCTGCGCGAGCGCGAACGCCACATGGACATGGCCCGCCTGCGGCTGGAAGGGCAACTGCGCCTGATGGGCGAACACGTGGGCGGGCTGTTGCAGGCCATGGACATCTCGCTGGCCGGCCTGGCCCTGGACGTGGCGGAACACCGGGACACGGACCGGCCCACCCTCGACAGGATGCTGGCCCAGCGGCTGGACCTGCTGCGCCCCCATGCCATGGAACTGGCCTGGGTAGCCCCGGACGGGCACGTGGTGGCGTCCACCGGCCCCTTCCCCGGCCCTGCCGGTCCCCTGCCCGTGGCTGCGGTGCTGGCCGCCCACCGCGACCTGCTGCGCGATTTCCACGTGGCCGGGCTGCCGGAGCCGCAGGGCCCGCATGGGGCTGCGCTCCCCCGGATGCTGCTGAGCCGCCGCATCTCCGGGCCGGACGGCAGCTTCGCCGGGGCGCTGG
>JALHHV010000207.1:0-888 GCA_022837365.1 Desulfovibrio sp.
CCGCGACGAGCCCGGCATCATCACGATACACTGGCCCGGAGGCCGGACGACAATGAAGATCAAGGAACTGAAGGTGGTGTACGACGCGGAGGCCATCGCCGCGCGCGTGGCCGAGATGGGCCAGGAGATCAACCGCCTGTACGCGGGCGAGGAACTGGTGGTGGTCTGCGTGCTGAAGGGGGCGTTCATGTTCTTCGCCGACCTGGTGCGGCACCTGGACATGCGACCGGAACTCGACTTCGTGCGCGTGGCCAGCTACGGCGCGTCCACCGCCACCTGCGGCACCGTCAGCTTCACCAAGGACGTGGAGGTGCCCTTGCAGGGCAAGCACGTGCTGCTGGTGGAAGACATCGTGGACACCGGCCACACCGTGGACTTCCTGTTCCGCCAGCTTGCGGCGCGCGGCGCCAAAAGCCTGCGCCTGGCCGCTCTGGTGGACAAGCAGGAGCGCCGCGCCGTGCCCGTGCGCGTGGACTTCGCGGGGTTTGCGTTGCCCGGTGGCTTCATTGTAGGGTATGGCCTCGATTATGCCGAACGCTACCGCGAACTTCCCGGCATTTACGAAGCCGCCATCGAATCCGGGGATGCGTAGGGTGGGCAACGCCGCCAGCCCGACGTCGCGCCCCGGTCATTCGCCGAGACCCCACGTCCGAGGTGCCCGATGATCGTCATCTGCCCCAGTTGCTCGACCAAATACAACCTTCCCGACGATCGCGCCCGCCCCGGTGCGAAGCTGAAGTGCACCCTGTGCAAGTCCGTCTTTCCCATCGAGTCGGCCACGCCGCCTTCCGATGGCGCGCCCGATTTCGACTCGGTGATGGGGAACGCCGGGCTGGGCGGCCCGGACGCCGCCTTTGGCGGTGACGCCCCGGCGCAGCCGTCCGGCGA
>JALHHV010000207.1:900-3967 GCA_022837365.1 Desulfovibrio sp.
CGCCGCCGCGCGCAAGCGCGGGCGCGCGGACGACGACGGCCCCGACGTCAGCGACATCATCGGCTCCATGAAGGGCTACAACCTGGACGACGCCCCGCCCGCCGTGCCGCCCAAGAAGTACGGCTGGCCGGTCATCGCCGGGTTCGTGGCCGTGCTGCTGGCCGTGGGGGTGGCCGTCACCCTGCGCCTTACCGGCATCTGGCCCGGCGAGAAGCCCGTGGAAACGCCCCCGCCGGTGGTCAACGGCACCGAGCAGATCAAGAACATCGCCCTGCGCAACTACCGCCAGTATTACGTGAACAACGAGAAGGTGGGCCAGGTGGCGGTGATCGAAGGCAAGGTGGTGAACAACTTCGCCTCGCCGCGCGAACTGATCAAGATCGAGGCTTCGCTGTACGACGCCGCGGGCGCCGCCGTGGTCACCAAGCAGCAGTTGTGCGGGGTCACCGTGTCGCTGTTCCAGTTGCAGGTGCTGGGCGAGCAGGAACTGGAAACGGCCCTGAACAACAAGATCGAGATCCTCACCAACAACACCAACGTGCCCCCCGGCGGCGAAGTGCCGTTCATGGTGGTGTTCTACAATCCGCCCGCCTCCGTGGCCGAATTCGGCGTCAAGGTGGTGGAGGCGCGCACCCCGCCCGAAAGCAAGTAGCGTGCGCCCGTGAAGCTGCGCGAAACCTACGTCTGCACCGCCTGCGGGGCGCGCGCGCCGCAATGGCGCGGCCAGTGCCCCGCCTGCAAGGAATGGAACACCCTTGAAAGGGCAAGGCCGGGTCGCGCCCTGGCGCATCCGCCGCCGGACCGAGGGGCAGGGCGCAACCGCTCAAGGACGTGGCCGACCACGGCGCCGAACCCTTCGGCAGCGGCCTGGATGCTCTGGACCGCGTGCTGGGCAGGGGACTGGTGCCGGGGGCGGCCATCCTGGTGGGGGGCGAGCCGGGCATCGGCAAGTCCACGCTGCTGTTGCAGGTGGCCGGGGCCGTGGCCGCAGCCGGGCGCGGCGTGCTGTACCTTTCCGGCGAGGAATCGCTGCCCCAGTTGAAGGCCCGCGCCGCCCGCCTGGGCGTGCTGTACGACGGCCTGATGGCCGTGGCCACCACCCGGCTGGACGACGTGCTGCCCCATCTTGAAGGCTCCGAAGCCCCGGCCCTGCTCATCGTCGATTCCGTGCAGACCGTCAGTTCCGACCGGGCCGAGGGCCTGCCCGGCAACGTCAGCCAGGTGCGCGCCGTGGCCACGGAGATCGGGCGACCGGCGGCAGATGTTCCGCCTGCTGCGGGTGCTCAAGAACCGCTTCGGCCCCAACCAGGAACTGCTGGTCTTCCGCATGGCGGAGCAGGGCATGGAAGTGGTGGAGGACCCTTCCACCTTCTTTCTGGGCGCGCGCGACCCGGCCCTGTCGGGCACCGCGCTGGTCATGGCCGTGGACGGGCAGCGCCCGCTGGCGGTGGAAGTGCAGGCCCTGGTCACCCGCAGCTACCTGGCCATTCCGCGCCGCACCGGCCTCGGCTTCGACGTCAACCGCCTGCACCTGCTGCTGGCGGTGCTGGAAAAGCGCTTGCGCCTCAACTTCGGGCAGGTGGACATCTACGCCAAGATCGGCGGCGGCATGAAGTTGCAGGACCCCGGCATGGACCTGGGGCTGGTGGCCGCCGTGCTGTCGTCGTTCTACGACCTGCCGCTGCCCGAGCGGGCGGTGTTCTGGGGCGAGGTCGATCTCAATGGTCAAGTCCGTCCCGTGGCCGCCCATTCCATCCGCCGCGACCAGGCCCGCAGGCTGGGCTACACGCCCCTTCTCCATCCCGCCGACGATGCCGCGCGCGGCGTGCCCACCGTGGCCGCCCTCCAGGACGCGCTGTTCCGGCGCGCCCGCCGCTCCGCGCCGTCCGCGCAATCGGGGCAGTCTGGTGACAATCCGGCCGACAGTGCGCCCGGCAGCGGGGATGCCGAGGCCGGGGACTGGGGCGTCTAGGGGCCGTCCGGCATGCATGGCGCGCGCATTTACCGGCCAAGGGCCTGCCATGGCGCCCTTTTTCCCCTGCAAACAGATCAGTTGCATTGCTACGGCGCTGATGGAGCCCGGATGCCATGCGCCGGAAGCGGGCAAGACGCCGCCCGCGACAAGGCGCATGTTCACGGGGACCGTTTTCAGGTTCGCGGAGAAACCGTCCTCGACACCCTGTCCGGCGCTCTCTGGACCCTGGACGCCAACCCGGCGGGGTTCCCGCTCACATGGAAGGAAGCCGGGGACCATGTCCTCGCCATGGCGTCGCGCGCCGAACACGGCCACGGCAACTGGCGACTGCCGCCGCGACGCCTGCTGTTCTCCCTGCTGAGCCACCAGACCGTGCATCCCGCCCTGCCGCAGGGGCACCCCTTCCGCAATGTCTTCTCCGGCTACTACTGGACGGCCGACGCCTGCCACCGCATTCCGGACCAGGTCTGGTACGTCCACCTTGGCGGGGCACGGGTGGCGCGCGCCAACCGGCAGGATGCGGCCCTCGTCTGGCCGGTCTGCCTGCCGGACGGGACCGCGTCGCCGGAAACCGGCGGCGAGAGATTCATTGCACGGGAAGGTTGGGCGCTGGATACGCTCACCGGCCTTGGCTGGGCGCTGGACGCGGCCCCGGCGGGACATGCGCTTGCCTGGCGGGAAGCCCTTGATTTCGTGAACGGGTGGAACAGCAGGGGGGAGTGGGGGGCGTCCGATTGGCGCGTGCCCGATATCCGGGAACTGGAAAGCCTGGTCGACCTGGCGGAGGATTCCCCGGCCCTGCCCGGCGGGCACCCTTTCAGGCAGGTGCGGGACGTGTACTGGTCGTCCACGACCAGCGTCTACGAAACCCGCTACGCATGGGCGCTGTACATGCAGGACGGCATGGTCGGGGTAGGCTTCAAGCCGGACGCCGGGTTTCATGTCTGGCCCGTCCGGGACGCGCGCTGAGCCGCCTCCAGGGTATCCGCCCCGCGGGGATGCCCCATTTTATACTTTGAACCCGATGGGGGCTGCGGTATCGTGGCTTACCTGCCGCCCTTGCCTGCGCGCAGGGGTAATGCAACGGCCCGT
>JALHHV010000207.1:4053-10432 GCA_022837365.1 Desulfovibrio sp.
GCGGCAACCACTGGAGACGGGACGCAGATGCAGGAATACACGGCGCTGGCACGGGAAGTGCGCGAGCGGCTTGGGCGCGTGGGCAGCGGGCTTGCCCGGCTGGTGCAGCAGCGCGAGGACGATTTTCTCGCCCTCGGCGCGGAACTGCAGGACGTGGCCCGGCGGGTGCAGGACATTGCCGCCGACAGCCAGAAGCTGAACCACATCGCCTCGGGCGACACCGTGCGCCACATCCTGGAAGAACTGGTGGCGGAACTGGACGCCATGCAGACCCTCTGCCACGTGGACGAGGACGCCGTGGACCTCGCCATGCTGTCCCGCGCCCGCGAACTGGTGCAGCAACTTTCCAGATCCATCCGCGACTACGCCCGCGTGGTGCGCACCCTGCAAATGCTGGGCATTTCCACGCGCATCGAAAGCGCGCGCCTGGGGTCCGACGGGCGCGGCTTCAGCACCCTTGCCGACGACGTGGAAAAGCTGGGCTACAAGATCGTCGAATATTCCGGCCGCATCATGCAGCAGGCGAAAACGCTGGACGCGCTGGCCGAAAAGGCCGAGGCCAGCACCCGCGAGATGCACGAGATGCAGCGCGAATGCGCCTATTCGGTGTTCGGCTCCATCCGCGACAACATGGACACCCTGCACGAGGTGGCCGAAGGCAGCCGCAAGGCCTCGGAGGACGTGCGCGGCCACACGGCCGACATCGCCGCCTCCATGGGGCGGATCATCGGTTCCCTGCAGTTCCACGACATCGTGCGCCAGCAGGTGGAGCACGTGGAGGAGGCCCTGGCCGACGCCCGTACGGGCCTGGACGGGGCTCCGGACGGTATGGCGGACGGTGCGGCGGACGACGACGGGGCGCTGGCCGAGGAACTGGCCGTGGCCGCGGACATCTGCGCCCTGCAACAGGCCCAGTTGGACAACGCCCGGACCAGCTTTTCCGATGCCGTGTCCACGCTGCGGCGCGAGCTTGCGGCCATCGCCGCCAGCGTGCGCGGGGTGGGGCAGCGCACCGGCGGCTTTTCCGACGAATCGTGCCTGGGCGAGGACTGCGGCGGCACCGCCGTGCTCGACCACATGGAGCGCAGCGTGGCGGAAATAGCCGCGCGCATGCTGTCCCTGGCCGAACAGGGCGAGCGCATGGGCCACGTCATGGGCGAGGTGGCCGAAATGGTTGCGCAGATGAGTGTTTTCCTTGAAGATATCGAAGACGTCGGCGACGAGATAGAGCTCATCGCGCTCAACGCCAGCATCCGCGCCGCGCACACCGGCGAAAAGGGCAAGGCCCTGGGGGTGCTGGCCTCGTCCATCCAGCGGCTGTCCCAGGACGCGGGCGAAAGCACCACGGCCCTGGCCACGCTGCTGCGCGAGGTGGACGGCGTGGCCGGTCAACTCAAGACCTACGCCACCGCCTACCTCGATTCCTCGCGGGTTTCCGAAATTTCCGGCGAACTGGAAGGGCTTACCCACGGCCTGCGCGAGGTGAACGGCGAGGCCGCCCGCCTGTTCGCCGGGGTGGGCACGGCCTGCGCCGAACTGGCCAGCCGCGTGGACCACGCCGTGGAGGACATGGGCTTCGACGCACAGGTGGCGGCCGGGCTTTCCGACGCCGCCGATGACGTGGGCGAGATGGCCGGCATGCTGCGGGAACGGCTGCCCGCATCGGCGCGGGCTGCCGCGGCGCGCCGTCTGGCCGCCATGCGCGACCGCTACACCATGGAGCAGGAGCGGGTGCTGCATGGCCGCGTGCTGGGCGGCGGCCATGCCGAGGCCCCGGCGGGCGGAGGCGAGGACGGCTACGGCGACAACGTGGAACTTTTCTGACGGCGCGGCGTAGCGGCCCCACCGCACCGTCCGCCAACTCCGAACATTCGGTCACGAGGGAACTCATGAGCAAGCTCATCATGACGGTGGACGATTCGGCGAGCATCCGGCAGATGGTCGGCTTCACCCTGCGCAACGCCGGGTACGAGGTCATCGAGGCCAAGGACGGCAAGGACGCGGTGAGCAAGCTCTCCGGCCCCATCAAGATGGTGATCACCGACCTGAACATGCCCAACATGGACGGCATCGAACTGATCAGGCAGATCCGCGCCAACGCCGCGTACAAGTTCATCCCGGTCATCATGCTGACCACCGAATCGCAGGCCACCCGCAAGCAGGAAGGCAAGGCCGCCGGGGCCACGGGGTGGATCGTCAAGCCGTTCCAGCCGGAGCAGTTGTTGGCCGTGGTCAAGAAGGTGCTCGGCTTTCCAAATTGTCCTTTCGCCCGTTGGCTTCGTCAAACTTCGCCTGCCATGTGGTCGAATACGATAAGAGCGCGCTGCGGTCCTCATCCGTAAGGCTCGCAAGCTCGCCTAACGGCTGAGGCATACTCCCACATGTCAGGCTCGTTTTCCTTGCCAACGAACGAAAATCCTAATTTGGAAACAGCCCCTGGGCCGTACTGACGGACAGGGGCGGGCAAAGGGGGCCGGGCTAGCCGGGCCAAGGAAGGGAAGTGCCGCATGCAATCGCAGGAAGACGCAAACAGGGCAGCCTTCATCGAAGAGGCGCAGGGGCCCTGCTGGAACTGGAGGCGCAGCCCGATGACCGCGACCTGGTGGCGCGCGTGTTCCGGGCCATGCACACCATCAAGGGGTCCGGGGCCATGTTCGGCTTCGACGACATCGCCCACTTCACCCACGACGTGGAGACGGTGTTCGACCGGGTGCGCAACGGCGAGGTGCCCGTCACCCGCCAGTTGCTGGACCTGACCCTGGCCTCGCGCGACCACATCGCCCGGCTGCTGCACTGCGCGGTCAGCGGAGAGCCCCCCGACCTGTCGCACGCCGCCGCCATCACCGCCTCGCTGCGGGCGCTGGTACCCGTGGCCCCGCCCGCCGGACAGGGCCCGGCGCAGGGCGCGGATGGCGCGGAATGCCCGGCGGAACCGGAAGAGCCGTGCCCCCCCTGCACCCGTACCTGGCGGGTGCGCTTTCGCCCCGCGCCGTCCATCCTGTTCAGCGGGGCCAACCCGCTGGTCCTGCTGGACGAGTTGCGCGACCTGGGCGGCGCGCAGGTGTTTCCGCATTTCAGCGAGGTGCCTGGCCTCGGCGAGTTGCAGCCCGAACTGTGCCACGTGTGGTGGGACGTGCTGCTTTCCACCGAATCGGACGAGGCCGCCATCCGCGACGTGTTCCTGTTCGTGGAGGACGACGCGGACATCGACATCCGCCTGGTGGACGACGCGCGCATCGTGGACGACGCCGCCTACAAGCGGCTGGGCGAAATCCTGATCGAGCGCGGCGACGTCAGCGCCGACGACCTGCACCGCGTGCTGGACGAGCAGCGTCCCCTTGGCCGCCTGCTGACCGACGCGGGCGTGGTGCCCCCCGAACGGGTGGACGCCGCGCTGGTGGAACAGCAGGCCGTGCGGACCATCCGCCAGACGCGGGACAAGGAGTCCGCGGCCCGTGACGAATCCGGGGCCAGCATCCGCGTGGCCGCCTCCAAGCTGGACTTCCTGGTGGACCTGGTGGGCGAGTTGGTCATCGTGCAGGCCCAGCTTTCGCAGGCCGCGCACCTGCGCAGCGATCCGGGCCTGCTGGGCCTGGTGGAGGAACTGGAACGGCTCAGCGACGAACTGCGCGACACCACCCTGGGCATCCGCATGCTGCCCATCGGCACCACCTTCAGCAAGTTCCGCCGCCTGGTGCGCGACCTTTCGGCGGAACTGGGCAAGGACGTGGAACTGGTGACCCTGGGCGGCGAGACGGAACTGGACAAGACCGTCATCGAACGCCTGGGCGACCCCCTGGTGCACTGCCTGCGCAACAGCCTGGACCACGGGGTGGAGCCGCCCGACGCGCGCGCCGCCGCTGGCAAGCCGCGCACCGGCACGGTAACCCTTTCGGCGGCCCATGCCGGGGGCGAGGTGTTGATCACCATCGCCGACGACGGCGCGGGCATCGACCCGGTCCGGGTGCTGGAAACGGCCCGCAGGCGCGGCGTCATCGCGCCGGACGTGGAACTGCCCCCGCGCGAGGCCGTGGAACTCATCTTCGCGGCCGGGTTCTCCACGGCGGAAAAGGTCACCAGCGTGTCCGGGCGCGGCGTGGGCATGGACGTGGTGAAGCGCTCCATAGAGGCGTTGCGCGGGCGCATAGAGATCGACAGCACGGTGGGGAAGGGCACCACCCTGACCATCCGCCTGCCGCTGACCCTGGCCATCATCGACGGCCTCCAGGTGCTGGTGGGCGGCGAATCGTACGTCATCCCGCTGAACCACGTGGAGGAATGCGCGGAACACGCCACTCCCGGCAGCGGGGAGGGGCGTCAGCGCATCATCAACCTGCGCGGCGAGATCGTGCCCTACATCCGCCTGCGCGAACTGTTCGCCTCTCCCGGCCCCGCGCCCGCCATCGAGCAGGTGGTGGTGGTCGACGCCCAGGGCAGCCGCTTCGGGCTGGTGGTGGACTGCGTGGTGGGCGAACACCAGACGGTCATCAAGAGCCTGGGCCGCATCTACAAGGACGTGCCGGGCATTTCCGGGGCCACCATCAAGGGCGACGGCAGCATGGCCCTGATCCTGGACGTGCCGGGCCTGGTGCAGCTTGCGGCCGACCAGCCCATGCGCGCGCAGCGCGCGCCGGTGGCCGCGCACGGGGGCGGTGCATGAGCCCAGGCCACAGTGACGGCCCGGCCCTTCCGGCGGGATGCGCCCGTCCCGGCCCCATGTCGCAGAAGCTGTTCGACCGCATGAGCCGCTTCGTCTACGAGCAGGTGGGCATCAAGCTGCCCGGCTCCAAGCGGGTGATGCTGGAGGCGCGGCTGCAAAAGCGGCTGCGCGCGCTGGGCATGGCCAGCTACGACCAGTACGTGGACTACCTGTTCACCGAAAAGGGCTTTGACGAGGAGTTGCGCAACTTCATCGACGTGGTGACCACCAACACCACGGAATTCTTCCGCGAGCCGCGCCATTTCGACTACCTGACCTCCATGGTGCTGCCCGGCTGGACGGCCGAGGCCGCCCGCCTGCGCGCCCAGCGCACCCTGCGGGTGTGGAGCGCGGGCTGTTCCATCGGCATGGAGCCGTACACCCTGGCCATGGTGCTGCGCGACTACGCGGAACGCACCCCCGGCTTCGCCTTTTCCATCCTGGCCACGGACATCTCGTCGCGGGCGCTGCAACAGGCGGTGCGCGCCGTGTACGAAGAGGAACGGGTGCACAGCGTGCCCGAACCCTTCCGCAAGCGCTATCTGCTGCGCAGCCGCGACCGCGCGCGCCGTCTGGTGCGCATGGGGCCGGAACTTCGCTCGGCCGTGCGCTTCGAACGTCTGAACTTCATGGACCCCTTCGGGTTTTCTGAGCCCATGGACATCATTTTCTGCCGCAACGTGATCATCTATTTCGACAAGCCCACGCAGGAAGGGCTGTTCAGCCGGTTCTGCCAGTGCCTGCGCCCCGGCGGGCACCTGTTCATCGGCCACTCCGAAAGCCTTACCGGCATGGCGCTGCCCCTGGAGCAGGTGGCGCCCACCGTCTACCGGAGGATACGATGACCGCGCGCCGCATCAAGGTACTGGTGGTGGACGATTCGGCCCTGGTGCGCCAGACGCTGGGCGACATCGTTTCCGGCGACGACGAACTGGAACTCATCGGCACCGCCTCGGACCCGTTCGTGGCGGCCAAGCGCATGGAGACCGTGGCCCCGGACGTGATCCTGCTGGACGTGGAGATGCCCCGCATGGACGGCATCACCTTCCTGCGCAAGATCATGACCCAGCACCCCATTCCGGTGGTGATCTGCTCGTCGGTGACGGAGCAGGGGGCCGAGGCCACCTTCAAGGCCATGGAATACGGCGCGGTGGAGGTCATCCAGAAGCCGCGCATGGGCACCAAGCGGTTCCTGGAGGAATCCAGCATCCGCATCTGCGACGCGCTGAAGGCCGCCGCCCGCTCCAAGCTGCGCAAGCTCAGCCCCCTGGCCGCCGGGGTGCCGCCCAAGCTTTCGGCCGACGCGGTGCTGCCCGCCGCCACCCCGCTGACCACCACGGTGCAGCAGACCGAGAAGATGGTGGTCATCGGCGCGTCCACGGGCGGCACGGAAGCCCTGCGCGTGGTGCTGGAGGCCCTGCCCGCCGACTGCCCGCCCATCGCCATCGTGCAGCACATGCCGGAACACTTCACCGCCGCCTTCGCCAACCGGCTCAACGCCATCTGCCGGGTGACGGTGAAGGAGGCGCAGGACAACGACGTCATGCGGCGCGGCCAGGCGCTCATCGCGCCGGGCAACCTGCACATGCTGCTCAAGCGCAACGGCTCGCGCTACTACGTGGAGGTGCGCGAAGGCCCGCTGGTGCGCAGGCACCGGCCTTCCGTGGACGTGCTGTTCCG
>JALHHV010000207.1:10456-11488 GCA_022837365.1 Desulfovibrio sp.
GTGCGCAAGGTGGTTTCACTGGAAGAGATCGCCCCGGCCGTCATACGGGCCTGCGGGGCATAGGACGCAACCTCAACAGACAACGACACGGATCAAGGAGCACAGGACATGACCGACACCGGCACGCCGGAACCGAGAGGCGCCATCCTCCAGCGCGACAAGCAGACCTACGCCATCGTGCCCCGCACCCCCTGCGGCATGCTGTCGCCCGACATCCTGGACGCCATTTCCCGCGTGGCGCGCAAGTACGCCATCCCCATCATCAAGATCACCTCCGGCCAGCGGCTTGCCCTGGTGGGCATGACGGCGGAACAGGTGGAGCCCATCTGGGAAGAACTGAGCATGGACGTGGGGCGCGCCGTGGAACTGTGCGTGCACTACGTGCAGGCCTGCCCCGGCACGGCGGTCTGTAGGCTGGGGCTCCAGGATTCGCTGGGGCTCGGCATCGAGATCGAGCAGAAGCTGGCGGAGCAGCCCTTTCCGGCCAAGGTCAAGTTCGGCGTGTCCGGCTGCCCCATGTGCTGCGGCGAAAGCTACCTGCGCGACGTGGGCCTGGTGGGCACCAAGCGCGGCTGGACCGTGATCGTGGGGGGCAACTCGGGCGGGCACCCGCGCATCGGCGACGTGCTGGCCGAAGACCTGCCCCGCGAGGCGGCGCTGGACCTGGTGCAGCGTTTCATGGAACTGTACCGGGAAAATTCGGGCAAGCGGCTGCGCGTGTCCAGGTACGTGGACAAGACCGGCATCGAGGCCATCCGCGCCGCGCTGCTGCCCGCAGCCGGGTAGGCGCGGGGTGTGAGCCGGGGCTTTGCGCAACCATCCGACCGGGCGGGGGATTTCCTCCGCCCGGCTTGCGTTGGCGGCGGCTGGCGGGCCAGCCGCAAGGGAGACGGCGATGCTGATACGCGACGCGGAGACGGGCGACATCGAGGGAATCGTTGCAATCTACAACGACGCGGTGCGCACCACCACGGCCATCTGGAACGAATCCGTCACGGACGCGGCGGGCCGCGCCGCGTGGCTGGCGGACAG
>JALHHV010000208.1 GCA_022837365.1 Desulfovibrio sp.
GGGCTGGCTGGAACCGCGCCGCACGGCGGGCGAAGGCTACCTGTTCCGCCGCATGGACGTGTACCGCACCCGCAAGCTGGAGCGCATCTGCGCCGACTTTGAACTATCCAGCCTGGGCGGCTCCATCATCGTGGACCTGCTGGAGCGCATCGACCGGCTGGAACGCAGGGTGCGGGAACTGGAAGCGCAGCGCTAGACGCGGAGTCAGGCCAACCCGGCCGCGCCGCACCCGCGCGCGATACATGAATTTTCCGCCACGGGCGCGCCGCCCCCGGCATTCGGCCGGGGAAGACGGCCGCCGCCCCGGCACATCGAAGCTCGCGGCCCGGCCCCGCCGGGCAAAGGGGAAAGAGAGACCATGGATATCAGCAAGTTCACCGAAAAATCGCAGCAGGCCATTGCCGAGGCCCAGTCCACGGCCGTGCGCCTCGGGCATCAGCAGGTGGACGTGGAGCACGCCGCGTTGGCCCTTGTCCGTCAGGAGCAGGGTCTGGTGCCGCGCCTGCTGGAACGGGCGGGCTACAAGCCCGACGCCTTTGCCGCCGCCCTTGAGGCGGCCTTGCAGAAGCGCCCGGCCGTCAGCGGCCCCGGCGCGGCCCAAGGGCAGATCTACGTCACCCAGCGCCTGAACCAGGCCCTGGTGCGGGCGCAGGACTTCGCCAAGCGGCTCAAGGACGAGTACGTCAGCGTGGAACACCTGTTCTGCGCCTTCCTCGAAGAGCCCGCCTCCACGGACATGGGCCGGGTGGCCCGCGAGTTCGGCCTGACCCAGGACAAGCTGCTGGCCGTGCTGGAAGACGTACGCGGCGCGCAGCGCGTCACCTCGCCCAACCCGGAGGACACCTACGAGGCGTTGCAGAAATACGGGCGCGACCTGGTGGAAGAGGCCCGCAAGGGCAAGCTGGACCCGGTCATCGGGCGCGACGCGGAAATCCGCCGCGTGGTGCGCATCCTGTCGCGGCGCACCAAGAACAACCCCGTGCTCATCGGCGAGGCCGGCGTGGGCAAGACGGCCATCGTCGAGGGCCTCGCCCACCGCATCCTGAAGGGCGACGTGCCCGAGGGCCTGAAGAGCCGCAGCCTGTTCGCGCTGGACATGGGCGCGCTCATCGCCGGGGCCAAGTACCGGGGCGAGTTCGAGGAACGGTTGAAGGCCGTGCTGAAGGAAGTGGAAAAGGCCGAAGGCCGGATCATCATGTTCATCGACGAGTTGCACACCATCGTGGGCGCGGGCAAGACCGACGGGGCCATGGACGCCGGCAACCTGCTGAAACCCATGCTGGCGCGCGGCGAGCTGCACTGCATCGGCGCGACCACGCTGGACGAGTACCGCAAGTACATCGAGAAGGACCCGGCGCTGGAACGCCGCTTCCAGCCGGTGGTGGTGGACGAGCCCACGGTGGAGGACACCATCTCCATCCTGCGCGGCCTGCGCGAGCGGTTCGAGGTGCACCACGGCGTGCGCATCAGCGATTCGGCCATCGTCGAGGCGGTGACCCTGTCGCACCGGTACATCACCGACCGCCAATTGCCGGACAAGGCCATCGACCTCATCGACGAGGCGGCGGCGCTGATCCGCACCGAAATCGACTCGCTGCCCGCCGAACTGGACGAGGCCAACCGCAAGGTCATGCAGCTTGAGATCGAGCGGGAAGCCCTGCGCCGCGAGACGGACACGGCCTCGCGCGAGCGGTTGGAAAAGCTGGAGAACGAACTGGCGGACCTGCGGGCCAGCCAGGCCACCCTGCTGGCCCAGTGGGAGCGCGAAAAGGGCTCCATCGACGCCGTGCGCACCATCAAGGAAGAGATCGAGCGCACCCGCCTGGCCATCGACGAGGCGGAACGCAACTACGACCTCAACCGCGCGGCCGAACTGAAGTATTCCAAGCTGCTGGAACTGGAGCGCAAGCTGGCCGACGCCGAGCGCGGCGACGACGAGAACCGCCTGCTCAAGGAAGAGGTGCGCCCCGACGACGTGGCCGAGATCGTGGCCCGCTGGACGGGCATCCCGGTCACCCGGCTGCTGGAATCGGAGCGCGAAAAGCTGTTGCGCCTGGCCGACGTGCTGCACGAGCGCGTGGTGGGCCAGGACGAGGCGGTGCAGGCCGTGGCCGAAGCCGTGCTGCGCGCCCGGGCCGGGCTGTCCGACCCCGGGCGGCCCATCGGGTCGTTCATCTTCCTCGGCCCCACGGGCGTGGGCAAGACCGAACTGTGCAAGACGCTGGCGGAATCGCTGTTCGACAGCGAGGACAACATCGTGCGCATCGACATGAGCGAATACATGGAGAAGCACGCGGTGGCCCGGCTTATCGGCGCGCCCCCCGGCTACGTGGGGTACGACGAGGGCGGCCAGCTGACCGAGGCGGTGCGCCGCAAGCCGTACAGCGTGGTGCTGTTCGACGAGATAGAAAAGGCCCACGCCGACGTGTTCAACGTGCTGCTGCAAATCCTTGACGACGGGCGGCTCACCGACAGCCACGGCCGCACGGTGGACTTCAAGAACACCATCATCATCATGACCTCGAACATCGGCTCGACGCACCTGCTGGACGGCATCACCGAGGCGGGCGAGTTCCGCCCCGGCGTGCGCGACAGGGTGATGGACGAGATGCGCCGCCACTTCCGGCCGGAATTCCTGAACCGGGTGGACGAGATTGTCATGTTCCGTCCGCTGCTGCCCGAGCAGATCGGGCGCATCGTGGAACTGCTGCTGGGCAGGCTGCGGGCGCGTCTGGCCGACCGCAAGATCACCGTGGAACTCACCGACGCCGCGCGCGACTTCATCGCCGAATCGGCCTACGACCCGGTGTACGGCGCGCGGCCCCTGCGGCGCTATCTGCAAACCAATGTGGAAACTCCGCTGGCCCGCCGCCTGATTTCGGGCGAACTCAAGGACGGGCAGCACGTGGTCATCGGGGTGCGGCTGGACAAGCTGACGTTCGAATAGCACATGACAATCTTGAAGAGTTGAGGAAGAGGAATCGGGGAGGGGCACCCTTTGCGGCAGCCGTTAGGTGAGCTTGCGAACCTTACGGATGGCGACCGCAGCGCGCAAAAGGGTCTCCCTCCCCGAACCCCGCGTTGCTGTCGCCATCCGTAAGCACTCGCGCTGAGCGCTCGTGCAACGGCTGCCGCTCCCCCCAAACTTTTTATTTGGGGGTGGTTCCGGACCATGCCGATTGCCCTGCGGTGGCGCTTCTGGTAATGGCACCGGCACGGGCGGTTCGCCCATCCAACTTTCACATTCCCGGAGCAGAACATGCGTTGGTTGCTGCTGGCCGCGCTTACGGCCCTTTTCGCGTTCGCAGGTCACGGAACCGCCATGGCGGCTTCGGCACAGAGGGGACACACGGTGATCAAGCTGGAAACGAGCATGGGCGACATCGTCATCGAACTGGATGACGAAAAGGCCCCCAAGTCCGCCGCCAACTTCCGCGAATACGTCGCGGCGGGCCACTACGACGGCACCATCTTCCACCGCGTCATCGACGGCTTCATGATCCAGGGCGGCGGCTACGACGAGAAGATGCGCGAAAAGCCCACCCGCGAGCCCATCGAGAACGAGGCCAACAACGGCCTGCGCAACGAGAAGTACACCGTGGCCATGGCCCGCACCATGGCCCCCAATTCCGCCACGGCCCAGTTCTTCATCAACGTGAAGGACAACGCCTTCCTCGACCACCGCGCCCCCACCATGCAGGGCTGGGGCTACGCCGTGTTCGGCAAGGTGATCGAAGGCGCCGACGTGGTGGACAAGATCAAGGCGGTGCGCACCGCCACCGTGGGCTCGTTCGAGAACGTGCCCACCACCCCGGTGGTCATCAAGAAGGCCACCGTGCAGCCCCCGGCGGCGAAGTAGCCCCGCGCACGCATCACGGCAATGTACCGGCAGCGCCCCGCACCCCCTACGGGTGGCGGGGCGCTTTCG
>JALHHV010000209.1 GCA_022837365.1 Desulfovibrio sp.
CGCTTCTTGCGTGAGGTCATCAACACCATCAACGACGGCTTCTTCCTGGTGGGGCCGGACGGCCGCATCCTGATGGCCAACCCGGCCCTGGAACGGCTGACCGGCTACGAGGCGGGCGAGCTGACGGGCCAGACCTGCGCGGTACTCAACTGCGACGCCTGCGTGCGTTCGCGCTCGCTGGGCGGCGGCCACTGGTGCCGTCTGTTCGACCGCAAGGACGAGCACCGCAAACGCTGCACGCTGGTGCGGCGCGACGGCACCAGCCTGACCGTGCTCAAGAACGCCAAGGTGCTGAAGGACGGCGACCGGGTCATCGCGGCGGTGGAGACCATCACCGACATCACCGCCGTGGTGGAGAAGGACCGGCGCATCGAGGAGCTTTCGCGCCTGCTGGGGTCGGACGAGGGCTTCGCGGGCATGGTGGGCACCTCGGCCGTCATGCAGCGGGTGTTCCGGATCATCGAGCGGGCGGCGGAAAGCGACGCCCCGGTGCTGGTGCTGGGGCCGTCGGGCACGGGCAAGGAACTGGCCGCGCGGGCCATCCACGAACTGGGCCGCCGCAAGAACGGGGCCTACGTGCAGCTGAACTGCGCGGCCCTGAACGAGGCGCTGCTGGAAAGCGAGCTGTTCGGCCACGTGCGCGGGGCGTTCACCGGGGCCATCCGCGACCGGCAGGGCCGCTTCGAGGCGGCCCACGGCGGCGACATCTTCCTCGACGAGATCGGCGACATCCCCCTGCCCATCCAGGTGAAGCTGCTGCGCGTGCTGGAGACCAAGCGCATCGAGCGGGTGGGCGACAACGCCTCGCGCGAGGTGGACGTGCGCGTCATCGCCGCCACCAACCGCGACCTGGGGCGGCTGGTGCGGGCGGGGCGGTTCCGGGAAGACCTGCTGTTCCGCATCAACGTCATTCCCATCCACCTGCCGCCGCTGGCGGAGCGGCGCGAGGACATCCCCCTGCTGGCCGCCCATTTCCTGAAGGGCATCCGCGAGCGTGACGGCCGCGACGTGACCGGCCTGACGCCCGAAGCCCTGCGCCTGCTCACGGCCTACTCGTGGCCTGGCAACGTGCGCGAACTGCGCAGCGCGCTGGAATATGCCTGCGTCATAGCCGAAGGGGGGCGGCTGGGCGTGGAACACTTGCCCCAGCACATCGCCGGGGCGGCGTGGCATCCGGAATGCGCGGGGCCGGGGATGACGGCGGGACATGCGGGGCATGGGGGCACGGGCGACCGGCACGCTGGCCCGCACCCGGCCCTGGCCGGGCATGAGGCGCAGGGACAGGCGGCCCGTACTGAGGGCGGGGGCATGCCGTCCGCCGGATCATTGGCCGGAGTATCCGCCGGGGCGTTCATGTACGGGGGGCGTCCCGCCCGGCACGAGCGCGAGCGGACCGAACTGGTGGAGGCGTTGCGCGCCGCCGGGGGCAATGTCTCCGAGGCGGCGCGGCTGCTGGGGGTGCACCGGGGCACGGTGCGCAACCGCATGCTGCGGTATGGCATCGACGTGCACAGGGCCGTGGGGGGGTAGCCCGCCCAGGCCCTGTTCAGGACTCGCGCGGCGGAGGCCCGAGGGGGGCAGGCCAGTGGACAGCCGCCCGTTGCCGGGAGTATAGAAGGCGGCGTCACCGTCCACGCGCCAACGTACCCAGAGGTTCATTTCATGTCCGCCATCCGCCGCTTCCGCCCCGCCGCCGTGCTGGCCCTGTGCGCCTTGGGCGTGCTGCCCGTCCTGCTCGCCGCCTGCGGGGGGCGTCAGCAGCCTGCGCCGCAGGCGCAGGAACAGGCCCTGCCCGCCAGGCCCATCCTGGAATTCATGACCGGCAATCCGTCCGGGTCCTCCGCCGTGCTGGACGACCCGGAATTCGGCACCGGCATCCGGGTGGTGGTGGAAGGGCTGTTCATCTCGGCCACCGGCGAGGAATGCCGCCGGGCCACGCTGCTTTCCGAGCACGGCGAGGCGGAGGTGGTCATTGCCTGCCGCCCGGTGGGCAGCGGCGACGACACCGCGTGGCAGATGGCCCCCCGCATCTGGGGGCAGGGGATTTCCCGGCCGCCGCAGTAGAAGATTTCCGCGTTCCCGCGCGTGCCGGATGGCTTCCGGCTTCGGGCGGGGAAGCGCCCTTCCCGCCGGAACCTTCACCACAGACGCATCACGCTTCCATCCGCCGGGTGCGCACCGCGCCCGGCGTAGCCGATTACGGATACCCGCCATGGATACCGCACCGCTTTTCCGCCACGCCGCGCCGCGCCGCGCGGGGGCCGCCGCATGGCCGCCCGTCCTTGAACCCAGGGTCCCCTGGTTTGCGCTGGTCCTGCTGCTCGTGCTGGCCGTGCTGCTTGGCCCGGCGGGCTCCACCGCGCTTGCCGCCCCGTCCGAGGCCAAGTCGCCCGCATCTTCCGGAGCCGCCTTGCCCTCCGGCGCGGCGGCCGACCTGCCGCCCTTCGCCGCCAACCTGTTCCAGGGCAACTTCGGGCAGGCCCGCAGCGCCGAGGCGCGCGAACTGGCCCCCGGCGACCGGCTGGTGCTGCGCCTGTGGGGCGACCGCAACTACGACGGCGTGGTCATGGTGAACGACGCGGGCGACATCGAGTTGCAGGATCTGGGCGGGGTGCCCGTGGCCGGGCTGGCCCAGGCCCAGGTCACCGAGGCCATCCGCAGCAAGCTCAGCGCGGCGGGCGTGGAGAACGTGCAGGTCTACGTCAGCCCCATGGACGGGCGGCCGGTGTCGGTCTTCGTCACCGGGTTCGTGATGAAGCCGGGCCGCTACGGCGGTTCGCCGTCCGATTCGGTGTTGGCCTTCCTGGACCGCGCGGGCGGCATCGACCCCCGGCGCGGCAGCTACCGCACCATCCGCCTGTTGCGCGGAGGGGCGGAGATGGGCAGCTTCGACCTGTACCCCTTCGCGCTCAAGGGCGCGCTGCCGCTGGTGCGCTTGCAGGATGGCGACACCATCGTGGTGGGCGAAAAGGGGCCTGCCGTGTCCGCCAGCGGCGAAATCCGCAACGCGGCGCGCTTCGAATTCCGCAAGGGCGAGGCCACCGGGGCCAGACTGGCCGAAATGGCCGACCCGCTGGCCACGGCCTCGCACGCCAGCATCGTGGGCACCCGCAACGGCGCGCCCTTCAACCTGTATCTGCCCCTGCGCGAATTCCGCACCCTGCCGCTGGCCGACGGCGACCGGGTGGAATTTCTGGCCGACACCCCCGGCGACACCATCATGGTCGAGGTGCAGGGGGCCATCCGGGGGGCGTCGCGCTTTCCGCTCAAGCGCACCGCCCGCCTGCGCGACGTGCAGCAGTACATCGCCGTGGACGCCGACCGGGCCGACCTGACCGGCCTGTACATCAAGCGGCGCAGCGTGGCGGCCCGCCAGAAGCGCGCCATCGAGGACGCCCTGCGCCGGCTGGAGGAAAGCTCGTTCACGGCCACCTCGTCCAGCCCGGAAGAGGCGCAGATCCGCAACCACGAGGCGGAGATGATCGGCAAGTTCGCCGAAAAGGCCCGCAACGTGACGCCCGAGGGCATCGTGGTGGTGGGCAGCGGCGGCAAGGTGGCCGACATCGCGCTGGAGGACGGCGACGTCATCGTCATTCCCGAAAAGAGCGACGTGGTGCTGGTGACCGGCGAGGTGGTGATGCCCCAGGCCATCGTGTGGAACGGCGACAAGCGGCTGAAGGACTACGTGCGCGGCGCGGGCGGCTACACCAACCGCGCGGACACCGGCACCATCCTGCTGGTGCGCCCCAATGGCGAGGTGTTCCGCACCGCCGACACCACCATCGCGGCGGGCGACCAGCTGCTGGTGCTGCCGCGCGTGGATTCCAAGAACCTGCAGACGGTCAAGGACATGTCGCAGATTCTCTACCAGATCGCCGTGGCGACCAAGGTGGTCATCGGCCTGTAGGGNGGAGAAGCACATGAAGGACCGCGACCCCAAGGTGCAGGACCGGCGGGAAGACGCCAGCGAGGAACTCTGCCTCACGGAGGAGGAACGCCGCGCCCTGCGCGCCGCCCGGCGCGATGCCCTGCTGGATGCGCCGCTGGACCTGCGCACGCGCGTGCAGGAGGACAAGCGCCGCAAGCGGCGCGACGCGCCCAAGCACAAGGGGCGGGCGCTGGAGGACGGCGACTCGGGGGGCGGTGGGGAAGACTAACCGAACCGGATTCCGGTTACGGCAGGAAATGCGAGAGCGCCGGTGGACGTGATCCAGCGGCGCTCTTTGCGTCTCCGGCTGTGGGCCGGAGGGGAATGTTGCGATCAACGGGCGCGAACGCATGGGGGATGGCGTCCCCGCGCGGCGTCCACAGGCCGGTCAGGCCGTGGAGCAGGTCTTGCGCAGGGTCTCCAGTTCTTCTTCGTCGTCGGCGGGGTTGCCCAGGTCCAGCACGTGGCGGCCCATGACGTAGTGCATCAGGCGCGGCCGCTCGGCCGATTCCTCCAGCGCGTCGATGATCCGGGCGATGCGCCGGGTGGAGCGCAGCACGCCGTCCAGCTGTTCGGTCAGTTGCAGGGTGTCCATTCCGTGCAGGGCGGTGGCCAGCCGCGCGGCGGCGGCGTGGGCCTTGGACCCTTCGGGCAGGAGTTCGCGCAACTCGTCGGCGGCGTGCACGGCGTCGTCCCAGTCGTCGGCCATGTCGTCCAGAAGTTCCGCGCAGTATTCCGCGTGGTTACGCAGGATGGCCAGGGCGTTGTTGCCGTGGTGGGCCACGGCCCCGGCGGCCTTTTCCAGCGCGTCGCGGGCCACGGCCACGCGGCTGCCGGTGGTCAGGGCCACGATGCGCGAGCATTTGGCCAGAAAGCGCGCGTCGTAGCTGTCGAAGCCGTGCTCGCGTTCGGAATACAGCAGCACCAGCCCGAAGGGCGGGCGGCCGCCCCGGTCGCGCAGCACGAAGGCCAGGCGCGAGCGGTAGCCCACCTTGTAGGCCATGCAGTCGTAGGATTCGCCGCCGCGGTCCATGCCCATCAGGTTGTTGGAGAGCACGTGGCGGGTGCCGTCGCACACCGCCCGCATGACCGGATGCCCGGCCAGACCTTCTTCCAGCACCGGCGAGAAGAGCGGGATGGGCCCGCCGTCCTCGCGTTCCGCCGCGATGATCTGCCATTCGCCGTCGTCGTCGCGCAGGCGGCACACGAACATGTCGGCGTGGAAGGCGCGCAGCAGCACGGCGGCGCTTTCGCGCAGCACCACTTCCGGCGGGGCCATTTCGTCGGCGATGCCCAGAAGTTCGCTGGTGACGCGCAGCAGGGTTTCCGTGTCGTGGCGCTGGGCGGTGAGGCCGGACAGCAGCTGCATCAGGTCGCGCCAGTTGCGGATGGGCGCGGCGTGCATGTCGGGCCGCCAGCCGGTGTCCAGCACGGCCTTGGCGGCGGGCAGCAGGGCGAGGATGGCGGCGCGCGCCTTGGGCGGCGCGGAGCGGAGCAGCAGTGAGATGTCCTGCCGCAACGTGCGGGGGGCGGTGGGGGGCATGAGGGGCGGATTCACGGTCCGTCTGCCGGTTCGCAAGTCGTCGCGAAAGCGCGGCGCGGGCACGGGTGTCCGCCGCCGCGGGAGAAGGCGGCACGGCGGGCACGGGGCGGCGCGGGGCGCGGCGTCAGGCCGCGCGAGTGCTACATAGATATCCGACGACGCAATGTCCAGTACAAAAGCACAAGGTGTTTGACATGACCGCCGCCCCTGCACTATGAGCAGTATCCCATCACGGTCGGCAGCGGCCCGCGGGGCCGCCATGGCGGTCTTGACTGTCCTGCCGCATCGTCCTGCCATATCGGGGCGGTTAGCTCAGCTGGTAGAGCGTCGGCCTTACAAGCCGAATGCCGGGGGTTCGATCCCCTCACCGCCCACCATGAGGTAGCGCGAGGTGGTCAGGGCGCTCCGGTGGCGCAGGATGGCTTGGATCACCGAGAGCGGCACCCCGGCCCCGTCGAGCATCGACGCGCTCAGGTGCCTGATTGCGTGGAAGCCGAAGCGCCTCACTCCGGCCTTGTCGCACAGCGAGTACATGAGGTGCGTTGCGGATACCCAAGGCGTTCCCCGGCTGCTGACGAAGACATGCTCGCGGAAGCCCATTTGCAGGCGGTGGCGCAAGAGGCAATCGTGCAGGGCCTGGGTCATGGGTATCCAGTCCTCTTCAAGCCCGCCGCCCTTGCGTTTCCGCGTCCAGAGCCGGAGACGGCGGTTGGCGAAGTCGAGGTCGTTCCGCTGCATGCGAAACAACTCTTCCTTGCGGGCCGCCGTGTGCAGCGCCGTGAACAGCATGGCGCGTTCATCCGGTGACTTTGCCGCGTCGTGAACCTTCCAGAAGTCCTCGGGCGTCGGGACGTACTTCGGGCGTTTGTCTTCCCTGTACCGTTCCACGCGCCACGGGCATGGCTCGGGCAGCTTGAAGGCGCGCACGCCCCACGAATAGGCCGCGAGGATGTTCTTGCGCCGCCGGTTGGCCTGCGCACCGCTGATGCGCCGGG
>JALHHV010000210.1 GCA_022837365.1 Desulfovibrio sp.
TCGGGCATGGCGCCGGTGTCCACCAGTTCGCCGAAGATGTCGTTGGCGATCTTGGCGCTGATCAGCCCCGCCTCCACGATGCGCACCAGTTCGCCAAGGGCCTCGGGCCGCATGGCGATGGCGTCCACCGTCACCGCGCGCTGGTTCAGTTCGCGCAGCAGCGCGCCCTGCATCAGGTTGGCCACCTTCCTGGGCTGGCCGCAGGCTGCCGTGGCCGCCTCGAAGAAGTCGGCCAGCCCCCGGTCCGCCGTAAGCACGTCGGCGTCCTGCCCGGACAAACCGTGCTGCTCCACGAACCGGGCGCGGCGGGCCTGCGGCAGTTCCGGCAGGTCGGCGCGCCAGCGGGCCAGGTCTTCTTCCGCGATGCGCACGGGCATCAGGTCCGGGTCGGGGAAGTAGCGGTAGTCGTGGGCTTCTTCCTTGCCGCGCATGGACACGGTGACGTTCTTCACCGCGTCGTAGAGGCGGGTTTCCTGCACCACGGCGTCGCCGTCCTCCAGCACGTCCTGCTGGCGGGCGATTTCGTACTCGATGGCCCGCTGCACGTTGCGGAACGAGTTCAGGTTCTTCAGTTCCGCGCGGGTGCCGAACTCCTGCTGCCCCCTGGGTCGGATGGACACGTTGGCGTCGCAGCGGAAGCTGCCCTCCTCCATGTTGCCGTCGCAGATGCCCAGGTACACCACGATGGCGTGCAGGGCTTTCAGGTAGGCCACGGCCTCCTCGGCGCTGCGCATGTCCGGCTCGCTGACGATCTCGATGAGCGGCACGCCTGAGCGGTTCAGGTCCACGTAGCTGGCGTTGTCGCCCGCCGAGTGGATGTTCTTGCCCGCGTCGTCCTCCATGTGGATGCGCGTGATGCCCACCCGGCGCGTCTGGCCGTTCACCGTGATGTCCAGGTGGCCGTGCTCGCAGATGGGCGTTTCGAACTGCGAAATCTGGTAGCCCTTGGGCAGGTCCGGATAGAAATAGTTCTTGCGCGCGAACACCGAGACCGGGTTCACCGTGCAGTTCACGGCCATGCCCATGCGCGCGGCGTATTCCACGGCGCGGGCGTTGGGCACCGGCAGCACGCCGGGCATGCCGGAGCACACCTCGCACACGTTGGTGTTGGGGGCCGCACCGAACGCGGTGGAGCAGGAACAGAACAGCTTGGATTCGGTGCGCAACTGGGCGTGCACTTCCAGCCCGATGACGGCTTCGTACATGGCCATGACAAATCTCCTGAACTACTTGCCTTGCGGCGCAATAGGCGGCGGCGTTTTTTACGCCTCCGGCGGGCAGGGGGCCATGCCCCCTGCACCCCCATTTATGGGGTCAAGGGGACGCGGTCCCCTTGCGGGGGGCCGGGGGGGCAGCGCCCCCCGCTCACACAATTCCTACCCCTTCACGTTTTTATACAGCTCGGGGTTGAGGCTGGGATCGTTGTACATCTTGAACTGGTAGTACGCCTTGGGCTGCTTGCGGCCTTCCAGGAATTCCCCGGCCAGGTCCAGCACGGCCTGGGCCAGGTCGGCGCGCTGCTCGCGCAGCACGGCCAGTTTGTCGGCGCAGCGCTGGCGGTGTTCGGGCGCGGCGTCGGTCCGCTCGGCCTGTTCCTCCATGTGGAAGACCTTCAGGCTGAGGATGGACAGCCGGTCCACGGCCATGCCCAGCGACTCGGTGTTGTGGCGCGGGCGCTGGCCGGGGGCGGGCGCGGGCAGCAGCGGGCGCAGCAGCGCCACCACGCAGGCGTCCACCTTTTCCATGTAGTCGTTGCGGCGCTGGTTCAGGCCGTCGATGGTGCGCTTGCAGCGGGCGATGACATCCGGCCCCACGTCGATGCGGCGGGCGGTGTCCTCCACGTGCCACAGGCGGAAGTTCATCAGGTGCTGGGCCAGCACCAGCCGGTGCAGCAGGGCCGCGTCGGCCGCCGTGCCCCCGGCGTCCATCGATTCCGGCGTCTCGGGCGCGGGCTCGTGCGCCGGGGGTTCGGCCACGTGCCAGGCGGCGGTGGCCCGGTGCTGGGCGTCGAAGCATTCCGTGAGCAGCGCTGCCACGGCATGGGGAGTCTGCATCGTGTATCCTTGAGGCTGGGTTATCCGCTGATGCCCACGTCGAAGTACTTGCCCACGCCGTATTCGCGGCGGCGGAAGAAGTTGTCCGGCGACGGGCCGATGATCTGGAGTTCGCGGTGCTTCTTCTGCATGTCGAGGGCGATCTGCATTTCCTTGGTGCAGCCGGTGGAGTAGGTGGAATCCTTGCCCGACCACACCGAGGGCACCTTGCGTTCCTGCAACGCGAAGCTCGTCTCTATATCCTCAACGGTCTGGAAACGCCAGACGTCGATGAGGCCGCTACGCTGGACCCGCTCCCACATGAACATCAGGTCGTCGCCGTCCATGCCTTCCTCGAAGTGCTCGGCGGGATTGATGATGAAGGTGGTGTCCAGCTTCTCGCGCAGGTGCCGCACGAAGGTATCGACCACGGTGATGGCGGTCTTGGTCTGGCCGGGAATGGAGCCGATGATGCAGCTGTAGAACATCACCGCCTTGCCCTGCTGGCGCGCCTCGCGCATGGCCTCGATGATCTCGTCGGCCTTGCCTGCCAGGTCCTTTTCGGTGAACTTGCGCACCCCGGTCGCGCGGGGCTTGCAGGTGATGTGGCAGCCGCCGTCGTCGTCGCCCCAGAAGCACACGACGTCGCGGGTGAACTGGTGGCTGGTGCGCAAAAAGGTGTGGTCGGCGCGCCAGCCCTTGGCCATGATCAGGTCGCATTCCTTCCAGGCGCGGGCAAAGGTGACGCTGGCGCGGTACAGGTTCAGCCGCTCGCGCGTGCCGTCGGAAACCACCACGAAGCGGTGCTCGCGCAGGTGGCGCAACAGGTCGTTCTTGGTCACCCGGTCATCGTGCAGGATGAAGGCGGACTCCATCTCCTCCTTCAGCACCGGGTCGGACTCCACGTCCCAGATCATGGGCGCGTAGAAGAAGAAGCCCTCCTTCAGGGCCAGCACCACCTGGTGCCCCATGCGCAGCAGCACGCGGATGACGGCAAGGTCGAACATGACCCCGCCGTCGCCGTCGCACAGGTACAGGATCTTCTTGCGCGGCTCGGTTTCCGGGCCGAACAGCAGGCGCAGCTGGGCGGAAGGTTCGCCCACCTGCTCCAGGGACTGTTCCACCTCCAGCGGCGAGGGCGGACATTCCAGCCAGCGGCGGCCGCGCATGGCCACGTGCAGCAGGCGGACCAGTTCCGTGAGGTCCAGTTCCCAGCGCATGTCCACGATGTCCTTGCGCGGGTCCAGGGTGGCCGGGGGGCGGCGCAGCAGGCGCTGCAACGCCGGGTCCTGCAACAGGGCGCGGGCCTTGCGGTTGGCGGCCTGCTTGCGGCCTTCCCACGGGTCTTCCTGGCCGGACTGGGTGAGCACGATGCTGGTCAGGCGCTTGACCACCCGCGAGGGAATGGCGGTGTGCTGGCTGATGTGCAGGCGGAAGCGGTGGCGGCAGTATTGCATGATGCGCCGCTTGACCTGCTTTTCGATGTGCGTGGCGCTGCGCACCAGGCGCATGATGATGCGCCAGGCGCGGTTGTACTGTTCCTGCAGGGCGCGGGGCGTTTCCGGCGCGGTGAGCAGGCGGAAGGTTTCGTCCGAACAGGGCACGTAAACCTGATCGTCGGCCAGGGCCACCATGAAGCGCAACTGCTCCGGGGTGGCGATGAGCGTGGGGTTCATGAGGTGTTCGAGATTGTTCTCGGTCATGAAGTTGTAGATCCACGCGTCGAAATAGGGGTCCTTGCGCAGGCGGATGTCCCTGACGGCGTCGAACTCGGGCAGCTTTCGCATGGCGACCTCGTGTCGGCGGGGCCGGGTGGCATGGCGGGGCGGCCCCCCGGCAAAGGGCCGTCGCGGAGACGGAGCGGACGGCGGCAGGCACCGGGCTGGCGCCCGGCCCCTAAGCCTGATCCTTGATGAACCCCTTGGCCTTCAGCTTGCGGTAGTACGAAAGTTCCTCGATGGCGGCGAACAGCATGCCGCCGGGCGCGCGCTCCACGTGCACCACGTCGCCCGCCTGAAGGGCGTAGCCCTCCTGCCCGTCCTGGGTCAGGTAGACCTCTGTGGTGCGGTCGCGCACCGTCACCGAAAGGCGCGCCTCGCCGGGCAGCACCAGCGGCAGCAGGTTGTTCAGGAACGGGCAGATGGGCGTCACCGTGTACACGTGCAGTTGCGGGTGCACCAGCGGCCCCCGCGCGGACACGGAATACCCCGTGGCCCCGGTGGGAGTGGAGATGATCAGCCCGTCGGCGCGCAGTTCGCCCAGCCGTTCGGAGCCCACCCGCAGGTCCAGGTTGATGACCCGCGCCAGGATGCCGCGATTGATGACCACGTCGTTCACCGCGCCGCCGGAATGCACCGTCACGCCGTCGCGTTCCACGCGGAAGGACAGGGCCAGCCGTTCGTGCGCGGTGACGCCGCCGGACAGCAGCCGTTCCAGGCTGGCTTCCCAGCGGGTGGCGGAAACCTCGGCCAGAAAGCCCACCTTGCCCAGGTTCACCCCCAGCAGCGGCACCCCGGTGCCCAGCAGCCGCCGGGCCACGCCAAGGATGGTGCCGTCGCCGCCCAGCACCAGGGCCAGGCTGCATTCCCGGGCGGCCACGGCCCGTGACACGGCGTCGCCGGTGTTCTCCACCACCTGCGCCGCAAGGCCGCGCGCGGCCAGCCAGGCGCGCATGCGTTCGCCAAGGGCCTCCGCCTCGCGGTGGCCCGACTTGGTGACGATGAGAATGAAGCGAAGCGCGGTGTGCATGGAGTGTTCCTAGAGGAAACCGCCCGCGCCTTCAAGGAATAACCACACGCACGGTCGCGGCCCCGGCGCGTCCCACGGTTGTCACGTCCGGCCATTTGGTATACTGCCGAGTGGTTCCGCAACATCCACGGGCTGGCCGCACGGCCGCCGCCGAGGTATCCACCGCTCCATGACCGACACCGCCCGCCAGATCGTGCTCGAGCACGCCGCCGAAGGCGCCAGGCTTCGCGAACGCTATTTCCAGCAGCACGCCGACCACGTGGTGGAACTGGCCCGCCAGATGGCCCTCACCCTTGCGCGCGGCCGCAAGATCATGTTCTGCGGCAACGGCGGCAGCGCCGCCGACGCCCAGCACCTGGCCGCCGAATTCGTCAACCGCTTCATGATGGAGCGCCCGCCCCTGCCCGCGCTGGCCTTGACCACCGACACCTCGATACTTACCGCAATCGGCAACGACTACGGCTTCGAGCAGGTGTTCCAGAAGCAGGTGCAGGCGCTGGGCCAGGCAGGCGACATGCTGGTGGGCATTTCCACCTCGGGCAACAGCCCCAACGTGGTGCTGGCGCTGAAGGCCGCGCGCGAAAAGGGCGTGACCACCGTGGGCATGACCGGGCGCGGCGGCGGTGAAATGGCCCCGCTGTGCGACTACCTGCTGGACGTTTCCGACCGGCGCACCCCGCTGGTGCAGGAAATCCACATCACCGTGGGCCACCTGCTGTGCCAGCTGACCGACCATTTCCTGTTCGAGAACGTGCTGGCCCTGCAACCATATCTGGAAGGCAGCACACCAGAATAGACGCCGGAACGGCCCGCCCCTTCCGGCACGGCGCACGCCCGGCACATTTCCGCCCCGCGCCGCGCGGCCCCGCATGGCACGGGACCGGCGGTACAGCGGGGCAGCCTTTCGCACCGCCTTTGGAGGAGACACGCATCATGCCCATCTACGAATACGAATGCACCGCCTGCGGCAAGAAGTTCGAGGAACTCGTCTTCGGGGACGACGTGCCCCCCTGCCCCGCCTGCGGTTCCGCACGCACCGAAAAGCAGCTGTCCTGCGCCTGCTTCAAGATGCCCGCGCCCTCGCGCGTGGGGCAGACCGTGACCTTCCCCAAGTCCAGCCGTGGCGGCTGCTCCGGGTGTTCGGGCGGGAACTGCTCCACCTGCGGCTAACGGGAAACTCGTCATCGCCACCCGTGGCAGCAAGCTGGCCCTGTGGCAGGCCGAACACGTCAAGTCCCGCATCGAGGGCCGTCACCCCGGCGTTTCGGTGGAACTGCTGGTGCTGAAGACCCGTGGGGACATCATCCTCGACGTGCCGCTGGCCAAGGTGGGCGGCAAGGGCCTGTTCGTGAAGGAAATAGAGGAGGCGCTGCTGGACGGCCGGGCCGACCTTGCCGTGCACAGCATGAAGGACGTGCCCATGGAGCTGCCGGAAGGGCTGGTGCTGGGCATCATCCCCGAGCGCGAGGAGCCGTCCGACACCTTCCTGTCCGTCCATCACGGCTCGCTGGCCGCCCTGCCCCACGGAGCCACCGTGGGCACCAGCAGCCTGCGCCGCCAGTCGCAACTGCTGGCCCTGCGCCCGGACCTGAACGTGGTGTCCCTGCGCGGCAACGTGGACACCCGCCTGCGCAAGCTTTCCGAGGGCCAGTTCGACGCCATCATCATGGCCACGGCAGGCATGAAGCGTCTCGGCCTTTCGGCACCCAAAAGCGAAGTGCTGGGCCCGCCCGCCTTCCTGCCCGCCGTGGGCCAGGGCGCGCTGGGCATCGAGTTCCGGGA
>JALHHV010000211.1 GCA_022837365.1 Desulfovibrio sp.
GCGCGGTAGGCGTCGCCCGCGCCGGTGGGGTCCAGCACCCGGTCGGCCTTGACGGCGGGCACCAGCACCGGGCTGCCGTTGTCGATGCGCGAGCCGTGCTCGGACATGGTGGTGATGATCCATCCGGTGCGTTCCAGCAGTTCCGCCTTGGTGCGGCCGGTGGCCTTCATGATCATTTCCAGCTCGTAGTCGTTGCTGACCAGCATGTGCGCCCCGCAGATGGTTTCGTACAGCTGGTCGCCGGACAGGGCGGGAATCTGCTGGCCGGGGTCGAAGATGTAGCGCACGCCGCGTTCGCGGAACATGCGCGGCAGGCCCACCATGTCGTCCACGTTGCCGGGCGAGACGATGGCGATGTCCGCCGCCGCGTCCAGCGCGGGGAAGGGGTATTCGCACGGAAAGCGCATGGCCGCCGGGTTGAAGCCGGTGATCTGGTTGTCGCTCTGGTCGGTGGTGATGTAGGCCCCGGCGGTGAACTGGTCGTCCAGCCTGCGGACCCACGCAGCACAGGACGTGCGGCTTCTCGCCAAGCAGGGCCAGGCTGTAGGCGATGTTGCCCGCCGTGCCGCCGCGCTTTTCCTCCAGCCGGTCGATGAGAAAGCACACGTTCAGGATGTGTATCTTTTCCGGCAGGATGTGGTCCGCGAACTTGCCGGGAAAGTTCATGATGCGGTCGTAGGCGAGGGAACCGGAAACGTAGATGGACATGCTAGGGCTCCTTGCGGGTTTCTTCGTCGATCCAGCCGAGAAAGGCGGCGCTGCCGCCGGTGATGGGCAGGGCCACCACGCAGGGCACCTCGTAGGGGTGCAGTTCCAGCACCGCCTGGGTCAGGGCGGGTACGAGGGCGTCGGTGGTCTTGGCGATGAACGCGGTTTCGGTGTCGGTCTGGATGTCGCCCGCCCAGCGGTAGATGGACCGGATGGACCCCAGCACGTTGACGCACGCGGCAAGGCCCCGTTCCACCAGGATGCGGCCGATGCGCTCGGCCTCTTCCGGGTTGGGGGCCGTCATGTACACGATGACCGCCATGGGAACCTCCTGCGGTGGTGGTGCGGCGTCCGCCGCCCATGTGCATAGCGGAGAAGCCACCGCACGGCAACGCGATGGTCATGGTCCCGCCGCCGGAATGTCGCGGACCGGCCATGCGGCGCGCCCGGACAGGCGCGCGTCGGCGTTCTCCCCCGCATGGTTGCGGGGCGTGGCCCGGCATGGCATATACTGGCGGACGCGCGGTTGCCGGGCCGTTGTCTGGCCCTGGCCCATCTCCCTGTTCTCCCGTTTCCCTGTCCGGCAGCCGCGCGCACATCCCTTCACGGAGCCTTTCATGCAGACCGCCGACCGCGCGGCCAGGGTGCTCGAACTCCTGCGCCTGCGCTACCCCACCCGCGACACGCATCTGGTGGCCCGCAACGCCTGGGAACTGCTGGTGGCCACGGTGCTGGCCGCCCAGTGCACCGACGTGCGCGTGAACCAGGTGACCCCCGGCCTGTTCCGCCGCTGGCCCGGCCCGGCCGAGCTTGCCCGCGCCACGCAGGAAGAACTGGAAGAGGTCATCCGTTCCACCGGCTTCTACCACAACAAGGCCACCAACCTGCTGGGCGCGGCCCGCCGCGTGACCGAGGCGCACGGCGGCGAGGTGCCCCGCACCATGGCCGAACTGGTGCAACTGCCGGGCGTGGCCCGCAAGACCGCCAACGTGGTGCTGTGGGGGGCCTACGGCATCAACGAGGGCATCGCCGTGGACACCCACGTCAAGCGCATCTCCTTTCGCATGGGCTTTACCGAATCCACCGACCCGGTGCGGATCGAGCGCGACCTGATGGCCCTTTTCCCGCGCGATGCCTGGGGCGACGTGAACCACATGCTGGTGTGGTTCGGCCGCCACGTGTGCGACGCGCGCGCCCCGCGCTGCGGCGAATGCGAGATGATCGAGGTCTGCCCGCGCCACGGGGTGGGGGAAAAGCCCGGCGCTGCCGCCAGGGCCCCCGCCAAGGCCCCGGCCAAATCCCGCCGCGGCGGCAAGCCATGATCACCTCCACCTTCCGCCACCTGCCCGGCGTGGGCGCGGCCTTCGAGGAACGCCTGTGGCGCGGGGGCTGCCTGACCTGGGAGGATGCGGCCGCGCGCGGCGACATTCCCTGCCGCCGCCACGAGGCGGGCACCTTCGCCACCGGCATCGCCGATTCGCACGCGCGGCTCGCGGCGGGCGACGCCGCGTGGTTCGGCCGCCGCCTGGGCGCGGCGGACCAGTGGCGGCTGTTCGCCACGTTCCGCCACCAGGCGGCCTACGTGGACATCGAAACCACGGGCCTCGGCTGGCCGGAATCGCACATCACCACCATAGCGCTGTGGGACGGGCGGCAACTGCGCACCTACCGGCATGGCGACAACCTGGAAGCCTTCGCCGACGACATCCGCGCCTACCGGCTGCTGGTGACCTTCAACGGGCGCGGCTTCGACGCGCCGTTCATCGAGCAGACCTTCCGCCAGAAGCTGGACATGGCCCACCTGGACCTGCGCTGGGTGCTCAAGCCGCTGGGCTACACCGGCGGGCTGAAACGGGTGGAGCGGGCCTTCGGGCTGGATCGCGGCGGGCTGGCCGGGGTGGACGGCTACACCGCCGTGCTGCTGTGGCGCCATTGGCGGAACAGCGGCGACGAACGCGCCCTGGAAACCCTGCTGGCCTACAACGCCGAAGACGTGCTGACCCTGGAACCGCTGGCGGTGCATGCCTACAACGCCCACCTGGCCGGGTTGCCCGCCCTGCCGGAACACCCGCTGCCGCAGTGCGGCCGGGCCGACAACCCCTTCCGCGCCAGCGCCGAGGTGCTGCGCAAGGTGGGCGTGCGGGCGGCGTAGGCGTCCGCGTCCCCCGCCCCGCGCCCCGCGACGGCGGGTTTCATCCCGGCGCGTTCCGTTCCCTCCGCATTCTCCCCGCCCGTCCCCCCGCCGCGTGCCCGGCGGGAAGGGCCGTATTGTTGCGCCCGATGCGGAAAAACAATTGCCCGTGGCGCGCCGTGTGGCATACTGAAGCGCACGTCACGACCTTTCAGGGGGGCCGCATGAGCCAGACCAACATCCTGCTGGAATCGGGCACCAACGAGCTCGAAATCATCGAATTCTACATCGAGGAAACCCTGCCGGGGGGCAAGGTGTACCGGGGCTATTACGGCATGAACGTGGCCAAGGTGCTGGAGATCATCCGGCGGCCCACGGTCACCGGCGTGCCCAGCAAGCATCACCCGGCGGCGCTGGGCACCTTCAACCTGCGCGGCCGCGTGCTGCCCCTGGTGGACCTGGGTGGATGGCTGGGCAAGCAGGTGGTGGCCAGCGACACGCTGAAGGTCATCGTCTCCGAGTTCAGCGGCATGGTCACCGCGTTCCTGGTATCCGGGGTCACGCGCATCCACCGCCTGAGCTGGAGCCAGGTGGAGGCCCCGGACACGCACATGCAGACCTACAGCGGCCAGTCGGTCACCGGGGTGGTGCGCTTCGAGGACCGCATCGTGTTCCTGCTGGACATGGAGAAGATCGTGGCCTCCATGAACCCTCGGCTGGACATGGGCAGCACGGCGGAAGCCGTGGTGGCCGCGGCCTCGGTGCCCGAGCCGTGGCACGTGCTCATCGCCGACGACTCCTCGGCCATCCGCAACATGATCGGCAGCACCCTGGAGAAGGCGGGCTTTCGCGTCACCCGCACCAGCAGCGGGCGCGAGGCGTGGGACGTGCTGTCTGGCTGGCGCAAGCGGTCCGAGGAGGAGCGCAGGCACATTTACGACTACGTGGACTTGGTGGTGTCGGACATCGAGATGCCCGAAATGGACGGCCACAACCTGACCCGGCGCATCAAGGAAGACCAAGTGTTGCAGAAGCTGCCGGTGGTGCTGTTCTCTTCGCTGATCACCGACGCCCTGCGCCACAAGGGCGCCGCCGTGGGCGCCGACGACCAGATATCCAAGCCCGATCTGCCCGGCCTTACCGAACGGGTGCGCGGCCTGATCGAACGGTTCCGCCAGCGGACGTCGGCCGCGTGATCCTGCGCGCCGCCCACGGCGGCGTGGTCCGGGGGCGGCATCCCGCACCGGCGGCGGCTAACGGAGTTCCCATCTTTTCGCGACCATGGTAGTGTCGCCGCCGTTCAATGGAGTGGCGCGCCCCCATGGCTGGGACTTGTCCGCCAAGCAGCGGCAGACAGAGGCAGACAGAGAAAACACCGGGGGACAACGCCGGACCGCAGGCAGGCCGTTGGCGGCGGCGGACCGGCAAAGGGGGGAGACATCATGGAACGCAGACGCCATGCGCGCGTCTTTCTGAAGGCTTACGGGTTGAACCAGTCCTGTCGCGTGCACATGGGCGGCATGGACCGCATCGCCCAACTCATCGACATCAGCCCCGGCGGCTCGCGCCTGCTACTGGACGACGGCGGGCCCGTGCCCCCGCAGGGCATGCACGGCGTGCTGCTGCGGGGCGAGAACTTCCGGCTGGCCTACTTGGTGGACGTGGCCTACACGGTGGCCTGGGTCAACGGCAGCGAATTCGGGGCCAGTTTCGACGTGGACCTGGACGCCTCGGTGTCGGGCCTGCAGGCGGATCTGGCCGATCTGGCGGGATAGCGGCCGATAGTGGCCGGGCTGGCCGGGTCTGTTGGAACAGGGCGCAACGTGAAAAGGGCGGGGAGCATGCTCCCCGCCCTTGCGTTTGTCCGTAGAATTCCGGGGCGGCCCGGCGTGCGCTACACCTTGGCGGCGGTGCGCAGGTCGGCCACGGCGTCGCACTGCTCCCAGGTGAACTCGGGCAGTTCGCGGCCGAAGTGGCCGTAGCAGGTGGTCTTGCTGTAGATGGGGCGGTTCAGGTCAAGGCGCTTGATGATGTGGTACGGGCGCAGGTCGAACACTTCGCGCACGGCGCGGGTCAGCACTTCGTCCGACAGTTCGCTGCTGCCCAGCGACGAGACCAGCACGGAAACCGGCTCGGCCACGCCGATGCAGTAGGCGATCTGCACTTCGCACTTGGGGGCCAGGCCCGCCTTGACCACGTTCTTGGCGATGTAGCGGCCCATGTACGCGCCCGAGCGGTCCACCTTGGAGGCGTCCTTGCCGGAGAACGCGCCGCCGCCGTGGTGGCCCGCGCCGCCGTAGGTGTCCTGGATGATCTTGCGGCCGGTGAGGCCGCAGTCGCCCATGGGGCCGCCGACGACGAAGCGCCCGGTGGTGTTGATGAAGATTTCGCAGTCGTCGGCCATGAGGCCCTCGGGAAGGGTCTTTTTGATCACTTCCTCGATGATGCCTTCGCGGATGGTGGAGTTGGACACGTTGTCGGCATGTTGCGACGAGACCACCACGTTGTTGATGTGCACGGGCTTGCCGTCCACGTATTCAAACGAAACCTGGGTCTTGCCGTCGGGCCGCAGGAAGTCGAGGACGCCGTCCTTGCGCACCTTGGTCAGGCGCTGCGAAAGCTGGTGCGCCCAGTAGATGGGGGCGGGCATCAGGGAGGGGGTTTCATCGCAGGCGAAGCCGAACATCATGCCCTGGTCGCCCGCGCCCTGGTCTTCGGGGTTGCCCCGGTCCACGCCCTGGGCGATGTCGCCCGACTGCTTGTCGATGGAGGAAATGACCGCGCAGGTCTTCCAGTCGAAGCCCATGTCCGAGTTGCAGTAGCCGATGTTGCGGATGGTCGAGCGCACCACCTCGGGCAGGTCGGCGAAGCCCTTCGTGCGGATTTCGCCCGCGATGAAGGCCATGCCGGTGGTCACCAGCGTTTCGCAGGCCACGCGGGACATGGGGTCCTGCGCCAGCAGCACGTCGAGCACGGCGTCGGAAATCTGGTCGGCGACCTTGTCGGGGTGGCCTTCGGTGACGGATTCGGACGTGAAGAAGTAGCGGCCTTTTCCGGGAATCATGCGGTCCTCCTGATGATGCGCGCGTGGCCCCGGCGTGTGGCCTGCGCCCCGGCATGCGGTGCGGGCGCGGCGGGCTCGGGCGCGTTTCGATGCGTGGGTTGCGGTTTCGGGTGCGGCGGCTCGGGAGCCAGGGCCAAGGGGCCAGGGGCTGTTTCCAAATTAGGATTTTCGTTCGTTGGCAAGGAAAACGAGCTTGCCATGAGGGAGTGCCTCAGCCGTTATGCGAGTCTTCGAGCATTACGGATGAGGACCGCAACGCGTACTCTTATCGTATTCGACCGATATGGCAGGCGAAGTTTGACCGCGTTGCGCACGATGCCCGTAAGGCTCGCAAACTCGCCTAACGGGCACGCTACGCGCCCTTCGGGTCGGATGCCAACGGGTGAAAAGACAATTTCGAGACAGCCCCTAGTCCCCGGCCAGCAGCATGTTGTCGATGAGCCGGGCCTTGCCCAGGCGGAAGGCCACCGCGCACAGGGCCGTGTCGGTGATGCGCGCCAGCGGCTCCAGGGTTTCCGGGTGCACGATGGACACGTAGTCCTCCTGCGCCAGGGGCAGGCTTTCGCGCCAGTAGCGGCGCATGGCCTCGGCCACGGCGGCGGCGTCGCGTTCGCCCCCCTGCACCAGCGCCCGGCCAAGGGCCAGGCCGTGGTGGATGTTGGGGGCCTGGGCGCGCTCCTCGGCCGAAAGGTAGACGTTGCGCGAACTCATGGCCAGGCCGTCGGCCTCGCGCACGATGGGGCGGCCCACCACCTCCACGGGCACGTTCAGGTCGCGCGCCATGCGGCGGATGATGGCCAGCTGCTGCCAGTCCTTCTGGCCGAACGGCGGATGATGGCCAGCTGCTGCCAGTCCTTCTGGCCGAATACGGCGGTGCGCGGCATGGCCAGCTGGAACAGCTTCATGACCACGGTGCACACCCCCCGGAAATGGGTGGGGCGCGAAACGCCGCACAGCGTGCCCGACAGCGTGGGTACTTCTACCCAGGTGGCGTAGTCCGCCGGAAACATGTCCGCGGGCTGGGGGGTGAACAGCACGTCGGCGCCGTTGGCCTCGGCTACGGCGGCATCGCGCTCGAGGTCGCGCGGGTAGGCGGCCAGGTCTTCGCCGGGGCCGAACTGCGTGGGGTTCACGAACAGGCTGACCACCACCTTGTCCCCCGCCGAGCGGGCGTAGGACATCAGGCTT
>JALHHV010000212.1 GCA_022837365.1 Desulfovibrio sp.
TCGGTGTCCAGCATCGTGTTCTGGATCATGGGCAGCCTGCAAGGGCGCGGCTGGGCGCACGCGGCGGTGCTGCTGCCGTGGCTGGCGCTGGGCCTGCTGCTGGTGCTGCCGCGCTTCCGCGAACTGGACATCCTGGCCCTGGGCGACGTGCAGGCCCGGCAGTTGGGCATGGACACGGCCCGCGTGCGCCTGCAACTGCTGGTGGGCGCCAGCCTGATCACGGCGGGCTGCGTGGCGGTAAGCGGGGTCATCGGCTTCGTGGGGCTGGTGGTGCCGCATCTGGCGCGGCTGCGCCTGGGCGCGGCCCACGGGCCGCTGCTGGCGGCGGGCTGGTTCGGGGGCGGCGTTCTGCTGGCCTGGGCCGACGTGCTGGCCCGCACCCTGCTGCCCGGCGGCGCGGAACTGCCCGTGGGCGTGGTCACGGCGCTGCTGGGCGGGCCGTTCTTCTGCCTGCTGCTGGTGCGCGGCGGACGCGGCCCGGCAGCCCGGACGGCGGCCGCGGCGGAGGGCGCGCCATGATCGAACTTTCCCGCGTGCATGCCGGGTACGGCCGCCGGGCCGACGTCCCCGGCGGAAGCGACGTGCTGCACGGCGTGTCCCTGTCCGTGGCCCCCGGCGAACTGGTGGGCTTGCTGGGACCCAACGGCAGCGGCAAGACCACCCTGCTGCTGGTGCTGTCCGGCGTGCTGGCCCCGCGCTCGGGCTCGGTGACCCTTGACGGCGCGCCCCTGCACCGCATGCGCCCGCGCGAGCGCGCCCGGCGCATCGCCGCCGTGCCGCAACGGCCGGAGCACATCCCCGATCTGGACGCCCTGTCGCTGGTGCTCATGGGCCGCTACCCGCACACCACCCTGCTGCGCGGCTACGGTTCGGACGACCATGCCGCCGCCGTGGCCGCCCTGCGCGACACGGGCTGCGCCCACCTTGCGGCGCGCGGGGCGCGCACCCTGTCCGGGGGCGAACTGCAACGGGTGCTGCTGGCCCGCGCGCTGGCCCAGGGCGCGGACACCCTGCTGCTGGACGAGGCCACGGCCGGGCTGGACGTGGCCCGCGCGCTGGACATCCTGAACCTGCTGCACGCCCGCCATCTGGCCGGGGCGCGCATCGTGGCCGCCGTGCACGACCTGAACCTGGCCGCGCTGTACTGTACCCGGCTGATATTCCTGAAGCACGGCCGCGTGGTGGAAGACGGCCCGGTGGACCGCACCTTCACCGCCGCCGTCCTGTCCGAGGTCTACGAGGCCCCGGTGGTGGTCCGGCCGCACCCGGTCACCGGCGCGCCGCAGGCCAGCTACATGCCGGGTGTGCCGCTTTCGGAACCTGCATCGTCACTGTCCGGTTTTTCCGGACACGCTTCTCCCCTTTCCGCAACGCCCCCGGAGCCGTCCGGCGTGTCCGGAATTTCCGTACAGACTCCGCCCCTCCCCACGGAGGCACAGGATGACTGACCGCATGCATCCGCCCGTTCATCTGCCCGCCACGGTCCCGGCCACGGCGCGCCCCCTTCGCCCCGGCCGGACGCTGGCCGTGGCCCTGCTCCTGCCCCTGCTCCTGCTGACCGCGCCTCCCGACGCCCGCGCCGGGCAGCCGGACGGGCCGGTGTCCATCACCGACGACACCGGGCGAGAGGTGCGCCTGCCCCATCCCGCCCGGCGCATGGTGGCCCTGTACGGGGCGTTCAACGAACTGCTGGCGGCCATGGACCTGACCGGGCGCATCGCCGCGCGCACCGCCGCCGACGAGGAACCCGCCGCCATCCGCCACCTGCCGGTCATCGGCACGCACATGCGGCCCAGCCCGGAAATGGTGGCCGCCGTGGCCCCCGACCTTGTGTTGCAGATGGAGGGCCGCCGCGAGGCGGGCGAAGCCGTGGAGGGCTTGCGCGCGCTGGGCATTCCCGTGGCGGTGTTCCGCGTGGGCTCGTTCGACGAACTGTTCGGCGTGCTGCGCCGCGTGGGCGTCCTGACCGGCGAACCGGACCGCGCCGCCGCGCTGGAAGCGGCCCTGCGCGCCCGGCTGGACGCGGTGGCCGCGCGGGTGGCGGACCGCCCCCGGCCCACGGTGTTCTTCGAGGTGCGCCACCCCAACCTGCTGGCCGCCGGGGCCGACTCCATCGTCACCGACATCATCGCCCGCGCGGGCGGCCGCAACCCCGTCACCGCCCAAGGCCGGGTGGCCCGCCTGAGCGAAGAGGAATTGCTGCGCCTGAACCCCGACGTATACCTGCTGCAACGCGGCCCCATGAACCCGGAACCGGAGCCGCCCGCCGCCCGGCCCCACTACGCCACCCTGTCCGCCATCCGGAACGGGCGCGTGCTGGGCGTGGACGAGGCCCGCTACTCCCGCCCCGGCCCCCGCGCCGTGGACGCCGTGGAGGAGCTTGCCCGGTACCTGCACCCCGATGTATGGGCTCCCACCCCGGCCACGACCGCGCCGACCGCGCCGTTTTCCATGCCCGCCCCCAACGACGTTTCCCGCCCCGCCCCCAACGCCGCGCCCGCCGCCTGCGGCACCCTGTACGGCATCGGCGTGGGCCCCGGCGAACCGGACCTGCTCACCCTGCGCGCCGCCAACGCGCTGTCGCGGGTGCGCGTGGTGTTCGCCGCCTCGTCCACGCGCAACGACTACTCGGTGGCGCTGGACATCGTCCGGCCCCACCTGCCCGCCGACGCGCGCATTGAGACCCTGGGCTTTCCCATGACCCGCGACAAGGCCGCCCTGGCCGCCGCGTGGGAGGCCAACGCCCGCGCCGTGGCCGACACCCTGCGCAAGGGCGAGGACGCCGCCTTCCTGACCCTGGGCGACCCGCTGATCTACTCCACCTTCGGCTACCTGCTGCGCACCCTGCGCCGGGTGGCCCCGGACCTGCCCGGCGACGCGGTGCAGGTGGTGCCGGGCGTCACCTCGTACCAGGCGGCCGCCGCCCGCACCCGCACCATCCTGTGCGAGGCGGACGAAACCCTGCTGCTGGTGCCGGGCGTGAACGGCATGGACAAGCTGGCCGCCGACGTGGCCGGGGCGGACAACGCCGTGATCCTGAAGGCATACCGCAAGTTTCCGGAAATCCGCCGGGTGCTGGCCGAACAGGGCGCGGCGGAACAGGCGGTGTTCGTCTCGCGCCTGGGCCTGCCGGGCGAGTTCATCGCCCCCTCGCTGGCCGAGGCCCCGGACGCGCCCCACTACCTGACCCTGCTGCTGGTGCCCAAGGCCCGCAGCGGCGACGACACCGGCGGGGCGTAGCCTCCCCCGGTTCCCCGTTCCGCTCCCGCAACAACGACGGGCCGCCCGGCATCGCCGGACGGCCCGTTCTCGTACGCATCATAATATATGGATGGTGTGCCGCTTGGGGTTGTTTCCAAATCAGGATTTTCGTTCGTTGGCAAGGAAAACAAGCCTGCCATGAGGGAGTATACTCTTCTCGTATTCGACCGAGCCTTAGCCGTTAGGCGAGCGCATAGCGCGAGTCTTACGGATAAGGACAGCAAAGCCATGGCAGGCGAAGTTTGACGTAGCCAACGGGCGAAAGGACTATTTGGAAACAGCCCCTACCCCTGCTTCAACTGTTCCACCAACTGCCGCAGTTCCTGTCCCATGCGGGCCAGCTCGGCCACGGCCTGCGCCGACTGCTCCATGACTTCCGCCGTCTCGGCCGCGATGCGGTTGACCTCTTCGGTGCCCCGGTTGATCTCCTCGCTGGCTGCGGACTGTTCCTCCGCCGCCGTGGCGATGGCCCGCACCCGGTCGGCCGTTTCCTGCACCACGGTCACGATCACCCCCAGCGCATCCCCGGCCATGGTGGCCAGTTCGGTGCTGCGGCCCACGGACATGGACGCCTCTTCCATGCCCTGCACGTTCTCGCGCGACGAGCCCTGGATGGCCCGCACGGCGTCGCCCACCTCGCGGGTGGCGTTCATGGTCTTTTCGGCCAGCTTGCGCACCTCGTCGGCCACCACGGCGAATCCCCGCCCGGCGTCGCCCGCGCGGGCCGCCTCGATGGCCGCGTTGAGCGCCAGCAGGTTGGTCTGGTCCGCGATGTCGCTGATCACGTTCAGGATCTGCCCGATGGACTCGGCCCGGTCGCCCAGTTCGTGCAGGCTGCCCCGGAGCAGGGCGGTCTTGTCGTTGACGTCCTCGATGGCCTCCACCACCGAGCGCACGATGCCCTCGCCGTCCTCCGCTTGGCGGCGGGCCTTTTCCGCGTTGTCCGCGGCGGACGAGGCGTTGCGGGCCACCTCCATGACCGTGGAGTTCATCTCCTCCATGGCCGTGGCGGTCTCTCCGGTGCGTTCGCGCTGCACGTCGGCCCCCCGGCTGGCCTGCTCGATCTGGGCGGCCAGCTGCTCCGACGCGGAGCCCACCCGGTCCACGATGACTTCCAGCCGCGCGGCGGCCTGGTGCATGCCCTCGCTCCTGGCGCGTTCCGCCTCGGCGCGGGCGGCCTCGGCCTCGGCCATGGCCCGGCGGGCCTGCGCGCCCTGCTCCTCGGCCTCGCGGGTCTTCTGCTCCGAGGTGGCGATCATGTCCTTCAGCCGGTCCACCATGGTGCGCAAGGCGGTGGCCAGCGTGCCGATTTCGTCCGAGCGGGCCAGGTCCAGCCGCCGCGAAAGGTCGCCCCCGGCCACGGCGCTGGCGAATTCCACGCCCTTGCCCAGCGCGTTGGCGATGTTGCGCACGATGAAGAAGATCACCGTGCCCACCAGCACCAGAATGACCGTGGTGGCGGCCACGCTGACGTTGCGGATGGCGGCCACCGGGTCGCGGATGTCGCTTTCGTCCACCGTGACGCACATGATCCATCCGGTGGAGGGTTCTTCCATGAAATAGGCGAACTTGGTGATGCCCTGCCAAGGGTAGGCGATGCTGCCGGTGCGTTGCGCCAGCACCTGCTTGCCCCATTCCAGTTCGCCGATGTCGGTCTTCAGGATCAGCGAGGCGTCGGGGTGGGCGATGATCTTGCCGGTGCGCGCCACCAGAAAGGCATAACCGGTCTTGCCGATCCTGATGGGATTGATGAACTCCTTGGCGTACTTGGCAAGGTCCACCGAACCGTACAGCACGCCCGCCACCTTGCCGTCCACCGTCATGGGCGCGGCCACCACGATCACGGGGGTGTTGGTGGTCATGCTCATGAGCGGCTCGGACACGGTGGCCTCGCCCTGCATGCCCCGCTTGAAGTAGTCGCGGCCGGAGCGGTTCTCCTTGCCCACGGATTCGTCCAGGTTGCTGGCCGCCACCACGCCGTCGGGCCCCAGCACATTGACCACCTGGTACACGTCGTAGGTGGCCACCACCTGCCGCAACGCCTCGTTGGCGCGGCGGACGGACGCGGCCCGGTCGGGGGCGGCCCGGTCGGAAGCGGCAGGGTCGCCGCCCGGCGGCGTCCGCAGCACGTCCAGCAGCACGTTGCGCGAGGTCTGCGTGGCAATGTCCCCGCGCTGGTCCTGGATGCGCCTGCCAAGTTCGCCCACGGCGGCGCGCACCATCATTTCCGACTGGGCCTTGATGGCGCTGTGCAGGGCGTTTTCCGACACGGAATAGGACAGCCACGAAGACACGGCCATGCCCGCCAGCACCAACCCCAGCGTCGGCACGAGGAAGCGGTTGCGAAGATTCCAGCCCATGGAGCACCTCGCCCTGTTGCAGCCCTCCCCCGAGAGCATCGCATCAAAGCCCGAGTGTGCCAGCATACCATGCCAGCCGGACAGGCGATAGCCCCGCGCCGCAGAAAATACCGCGCGGAAAACGGGATGGGGCCGAACCCCGCGTCAGGAACGGGTGGCGGCCATGGCGTCCAGGCTCCACGCGGTGGCCCGCGCCAGCACGTCGCCCATGGCGGTCTCGAAGGCTTCGGCCACCTGCGGCAGGCCGGACCCGGCGGCGGGGCAGTCGTGCCCGATGGCGGTGAAGGCCACGATGCGCCCGGTCTTCAGGTCCACCAGGCGCAGGGCCAGTTCCACCTCCACCGTGGGCGCGGACGCGCCGCCGGTCATGCGGGTGTTGAAGCGGCGCAGGTCGCTCATCAGCCGGTAGTCGGGATAGATGCCCGCCGATTCCTCGGCCGCGCCGTCCAGACGTCCGTTCCGCTCGAAGGCTTCCACCAGCAGCCGCTGCACCAGGCGCGGCGCGGGGCTGGTCCACTTGGCCCCGGCATAATAGCGCACCTCGCGCCCGGTCACGCCCCCCAGGACAAGGGCGATGCGGTCGGTATCCAGCATGCGGCTGGTTTCCGGCAGGGACACGGCCAGTTGCAGGGGCAGCGCGCCGCCCGGGGGCCGGGGTCCAGCACGCGGGCGCAGCCGGACAGCGTGGCCAGCAGCAGGCAGGCCAGCGACAGCGAAAGCAGCAGCCCCCGGCGGGCGGAAAGAGACGCGCGCCGGTTGAATGCGTACGGGTCGAATGCGTACGGGTCGAATGCGTACGGGGCGAATGCGTACGGGTCGAATGCGCGCGTATGGGTGGCAGGCATCATCGGGCATCATACTCCGGTACGGGGTTGCCGAACAGGAAGCGGCGGGGGTCGCTTTCCACCTTGTGGGCCAGCCGGTCCAGCGTGGCCACCA
>JALHHV010000213.1 GCA_022837365.1 Desulfovibrio sp.
CTGCTGGGCCGGGGCGGCATGGGCGCGGTGTACAAGGTGCGCCAGCCGGTTACCGGGCGTATCGCCGCGCTGAAGCTGCTGCGCCCCGCCGACACGCTGGCCGATTTGTCGGATATGGACGACCTGCGCCGCCGCTTCCTGCACGAGGCGCGGGTGATGGCCGCGCTGGACCACCCCCACGTGGCGGCGGTGTGGGACGTGGACGTGGCCCCGGCGGGCACCCTGCGCCTGCCGTCAGGCGACGACGTCTGCCCCCCGTCCGATGCATGGGACGGGGGCGCGGGCACCGCCGATACGGCGGACTGCGACCCCGCGCGCGACCCCGAACGCCAGAGGGCCGACCGCGTGGCCCGCTTCGGCGATCTGCCGTTCTTCGTCATGGAATACTACTGCCTGAATCTGGGGCTGCTGATCGGCGAAAGCTACCGGGTGGAGGCCCCCACCCGCCGCCTGCCGCTGCCGCGCGCCTGCCGCTACGCCGCGCAGGCGCTGGACGCGCTGGCCCGCATGCACCACGCCGGGGTGGTGCACCGCGACGTGAAGCCGTTCAACATCATGATTACCGCCGAGGACGACGTGAAGCTCATCGACTTCGGCCTCTCGCGTCTGCGCGGAGAAACGGGTGCGCTGGCGCGCTTGGGCGGCGAAACGCAGCGCCTGCCGCGCGGGGTCAAGGTGGGCTCGCCGTACTACGCCGCTCCCGAGCAGGAACGCGACCCCGACACCGTGGATGGCCGGGCCGACCTGTTCGCCGTGGGGGTGATGCTGTTCCGCATGCTCACCGGCGTGCTGCCCACGGACGAGTCCTTCGGCGGACGCATCCCCCGCGCCAGCAAGCGCAGCGCGGACCTGGACGCGGCGTGGGACGGGTTCTTCGCGCGGGCCATGGCCCGCGACCCCGGCGAGCGGTTTGCCGATGCCCGGACCATGGCCGCCGAACTGGATGCGCTGGTGGCCGCGTGGCGCCAGCGGGTGGAGGCGGTGTGCCTGCTGCCGGAAGAAAACGGCGTGTCCGGTGATGTCGGCGTGCCGGGAGACGCGGATGACGCCGTGCCCGGCTCCGGGCATGTCCGCGCCGCCCCGGTGAAGGTCATGCTCCGCCATGCACGCGACCTGTTCGGGCTGGACGAATTGTGGCGGCCCGCCGGGATGTCCGCGCCATCGGCCAAGAGCCGCGCTGGCGGCGCCGCGTGCAGGCTGATGCCGGGGACGGGCGCGGCCAGCCCGATTGATCTTGCCGCGCTGGTGGCGTACCAACCGGCCACGGGGCTGCTGTGGCAGCGCGGTGGCAGCGAATGGGGCCTGACCCTGGCGGAGGCCCGCGCCCACGTGGCCGCCCTCAACGCGGCGCGCTTCGCCGGGTTCGACGACTGGCGGCTGCCCACCGTGGACGAACTGTGCACCCTGCTGACCCTCCCGCCGGAAGGGGGCGGCCACTGCGTGCCGTCCGTGCTGGACCCGGCCCCCGACCCCCTGTGGACGGCGGACCGCAAGTCGTTCACGGCAGGCTGGTTCGTCAGCACGTCCATGGGCTTCGTGGGCTGGCAGGACGACACCTGCCGCTTCCACGTCCGTGTGGTCCGCACGGTTCAGGCAACGGACGACGGGCGCGCCACCCCGGCGTAGCGCACGTACCTCCGCCTCCCGTTCGCATACAACGCGTTTTCACCTGCACGGAATCCGGATGCACAACGAACACGACATGCCCGTCCTGACCCCTCGGGACGACGCCGCCCACGGCCCCCACGGTACGGACTCCACCGACTGCCGGGGCTGCGGCACCTGCTGCCGCAAGGGCGGTCCGGCCCTGCACGCGCAGGACCTGGACCTGTTCCGGGCCGGGCATCTGGCCCCGGAGCACTGTCTGACCCTGCGCGCGGGCGAACTGGCCCGCGACCTGGACGGCGAACTGCGCCCGCTGGAGCGGGAACTGGTGAAGCTGCGCCCGCGCCAAATTTTACGGCAATCCGCGCGTGGCGGCGACTGGAGTTGCCTGTTCCTGAATCAGGCCGACAACCGCTGCTCCATCTACGCGCATCGGCCCTCCGAATGCCGCGCCCTGCTGTGCCGGGACACGTGGGCCATCAGGACCCTGCACGCCGTGGACCGGGTGACCCGGCTGGATGTGCTGGCGGCCTGGGCGGAAGGCGCGGCGGAACGCGTCAATCTCACCGGCGGTTGCGCCGACCCCGGCGTGCCGTGGGCGGACATCCTGGCCGCGCACGAGGAACGCTGCGGCTACGGTGTGCTGGCCCCCGTGGGTGCGGTCGGCGAGGCCCTGCGGCGCGCGGCGGAAAATATCCGCGCCCGCGACCCCGGCATGGCGCACCCTGCGCCCCTGTCTGGAGAGCCGGGCGATCCGGCGACAACGGACGAATCCGCCCACGCCGCCGCGACATTTCTGGACGCCGTGCGTTTCGATTTCGCCTTCCGGTCCATCGTGCGCGAGCGCGCCGGGGCGGCCATGGAAGAACTGGACTTCCTGCTGGGGCGCACCCTGGCGGCCACCGCCGTCATGTACGGCGTGGCCGTGCGCATGACCCCGGAAGGCCCGGAACTGGTGGTCCTTCCCGGCTAGGCCCGCTTCCACTATGGCCTTTTTGCCCTCTGTCTGCGTCAGAATCGTTTTTTATTCCGGTCAAATACCACAAAAGTATACTCCCTTCATAAAAAACGATTCTTCCTTGGCAGAGAACAAAAATTCTCACAGTGGAAACGGGCCGTGAGAGTGCGTTTCCTCGGTTACGGGGCACGTTGGTGTTGGCAGCGCGGCGGCCATCCTCCCGCCGCCCCCTTGCCCTGCGGCCCGCATCGCGGCATCATGCCGCACGCCCGGCGCGCCTGTCGGGCAGCCTTCGCAAAGGAGCCTGAAATGTACATCGTCACCGGCGGCGCGGGGTTCATCGGCAGCGCCATGGTCTGGAAGCTGAACCGCATGGGCATCGACGACATCATCGTCGTGGACAACCTGGCCACCACGGAAAAGTGGAAGAACCTCGTGAACCTGCGCTACGCGGACTACATCCATCGCGACGGGTTCATGGACATGGTCCTGCACGGCGACCTGCCGTGGGAGGTGGAGGCCATCGTGCACATGGGCGCGTGTTCCTCCACCACCGAGCGCGACGCCGACTTCCTGATGGAGAACAACTTCCGCTACAGCCGCATGCTGTGCACGCTGGCCATGCAGACCGGCGCGCGCTTCGTCAACGCCAGCAGCGCCGCCACCTACGGCGACGGCTCGCTGGGCTTTTCCGACGACGACGCCCTGATGCCCCGCCTGAAGCCCCTGAACATGTACGGCTACTCCAAGCAGTTGTTCGACCTGTGGGCGCGGCGCGAGGGCCTGCTGGATTCCATCGCCAGCCTGAAATTCTTCAATGTCTACGGCCCCAACGAATACCACAAGGACGACATGCGCAGCGTGGTCTGCAAGTCGTTCCACAACGTGAACAACGCGGGCCGCATCACCCTGTTCCGCTCCGACCACCCGGACTACGCCGACGGCGGCCAGATGCGCGACTTCGTGTACGTGAAGGACTGCGTGGAGGTGATGTGGTGGCTGCTGGAACACCCCGAGACGGGCGGCGTGTTCAACGTGGGCACCGGCGTCTCGCGCACCTGGAACGACTTGGCCCGCGCCGTGTTCGCGTCCATGGACCGCGAGCCGGTCATCGAATACATGGACATGCCCGCGCACCTTTCCGGCAAGTACCAGAACTACACCCAGGCCAGCATGGACAAGCTGCGCCGGGCCGGGTGCGACGTGGCGTTCCGGTCGCTGGAAGAGGGCGTGGACGACTACGTTCGCGGGTATCTGTCCACCGGCGATCCGTA